>JADLBG010000310.1 GCA_020847895.1 Bryobacterales bacterium | reverse complement strand
GTTGACACGGGTGGTCGCCCAGTTGCGCAAGGCGTTGGGAGACGATGCGCGGCAGGCGCGATACATCGAGACGGTGCCGACGGTCGGTTACAGGTTTGTCGCCGAAGTGCGCCCCGTCGAGCAGGCGCCAGCGCCCGCAACTCCCGCGGCAGCGGCCGAGACGCAGACGCCGCGAAAGATCAACTGGTTCATCCCCATTGCGGCGCTCGGCGCCATCGCGTTCTCCTACTTCTACCCGATGATTCGTGAATGGACGGGCAATACGCCCCCGGCGCTGAAGCCGGTGCAGTTCACCACCTCCACCGGGCTCGATAGCGGCTCATCCTTTTCTCCGGATGGGAGCAGCATTGCCTACTCCTCGGACAAGAGCGGCCATTTCGAGATCTACGTGAAGCAGGTTGCATCAGGCGGGAGAGAACTTGCCATCACGAGCGACGGCAAAGAGAACCTCCAGCCGTCGTGGTCGCCGGACGGGTCGCGGATTGCCTATTGCAGCAGAGCCGGGCAGGGCATCTACGTCGTTTCGGCGCTGGGAGGAGCGGCCCGGCGGATCACCGATTTCGGAGCCCAGCCCTCCTGGTCCGCCGATAGCAAGTCCATCGTCTTCCGCTCCCAGGGCGTGCTCAGCATGGCGTGGCCGGAGATCGTTCCCAGCGTCACCTCGAATGTGTGGGCCGTGCCGGCCGACGGCGGCAAAGCGGAACCGTTGACCCAGGCTCAGAATCCGCCCGGGCGGCACACGGAGCCTCATTATGGCCCCGATGGCAAGTACTTGAGCTTTCTCAGCAATCAGCCGGGCAGAAACAACATCATGTGGGAACTGAACCTTCAGACCCGGCAGATGGTGAAACTGTTGGACGGCGGCCCGAATCCGGTGAGCTTCGTGTACGCTCCGGACGGGCTCACGATGCTGTTCGTCGGCGTCTTCGGCGTGGACACGCTCGGCCTGTATCAACTGCCGCGCAATTCCGATTCGCGCAAGCCGCTGACGGCGCCACAGTTGATTACCCGCGTCGATTTCGTTTATCCGCGTGACCTGGCGATGTCGGCAAAGGGTGATCGTATCGCCTATACGGCGACGAACATGATCAGCAACCTGTGGCAGGTGACGCAGAATGGGGAGACACGGCAGGTCACCAACGAGAGTTCCTATCGCGTGACGCAGCCGCAATTCTCCCCGGACGGCGAAAAACTCGCCTACCTGCTACGTAAGCGGGGATTGCTGAGCGACGTCTGGATGAGTAATGCCGATGGCTCCAATGCGGCACAAATAACGCGCAATCCCGGCTGGGATTACATGATGTCGTGGACTCCGGACGGTAAGGGCCTCATCTATGGCGCGTTGCGCGACGGCAAGCCCGGAGTCTGGCAATATTCGCTCACCGACGGCTCGGAAAAGCAATTGACGGACCTGAACGAACTCTATTGGATGGCGCGCATTTCTCCCGATGGCAAGGAGATTCTCTACCACAAGGAGAACGACGGCGTACTCAATGTCTGGAAAATGGATACCGCCACGAAGCGCCGGACGCAGTTAACCTTCGGGAAGGAAGCGATCGGATTCGCCTGCTGGTCGCCGGACGGGAAACAGATCGCTTTGGAGATGCGGCAAGGGGACGACGATCAGGTGGGGATTCTATCGAGCGAAGGCGGGCCCATCCGCCAACTGACCCATCGCCCCGGCAACGCCTGGACCTACGGATGGTCTCCCGACGGAAAACGCCTTCCGGTTGCCGCGCTGTGGGACGGGGTTTGGAACGTATACTCGCTGGATGTGGCCACCGGGCACTCAGTGAAGATGACGGGTAACAAGCTGTTTCGCACCTTTGTTCGCTACCCCGTGTGGTCGCCTAAAGGCGGGCAGGTGGTCTTCGAGCAGAACGAGACCAAAGGGAACATCTTTCTTGCCGACATCCCGCGATGAAAAAAATCGATACGCGAATGGCTTTTCAAACGTCTGTAACCAGTAGTACGAAAGACGGCCCCAATCGGGTCTATACTGGAGTACAGGTGGAGGTGGCCCCCTATATGACGGTTTCCCGGCGTCCGGGCGGCATTGGCCGCGCGGCCCTAAGCTGGCTTCGGCCTGTTCTCGTGGCGGTTACTCTCGCGGCAGCGTCGAATGCCGCGGGTGTGAACTCGTCTGATGACATTCAGACGAGCCTCAAGACGTTTACCAAAGTCTTCGAAGTCGTGGAAGCAAACTACGCCGACGAGGTGAAGCCGGAAAAAGTAATCTACGAGGGCGCCATCCCCGGAATGCTGCGGACGTTGGATCCGCACTCGAACTTCTTTGACCCGAAGGAATTAGAGCGGTTCCGCGAAAACCAGCGCGGCAATTACTTCGGCGTGGGTATGCTGGTGGGCTACCGCAACTCCCATGTGACGGTGCAACACCCCTTCGAGGGCTCGCCGGCGAAGAAGGCAGGACTGCGGCCGGGCGACGAGATCTTCATGGTCAACGATAAGAAGACTGACCGGGCCTCGGTGGAAGACGTGGTGGCTTTGCTCAAAGGGCCGCGCGGTACGCCGGTCCAGATTGCCGTGAGGCGGGAAGGCCGCGACAAATTGGTGACGTTCAACCTGGTCCGCGACCAGGTGGAGCGTCCCTCTGTGCCGATAGCGGTATGGATCAAGCCCGGTATCGCCTACGTTCACATCGAATCTTTCAACGAGAACACCAGCCGCGAGTTCGAAGCCGAGTTGAAGAAACTGGGCGAGGACAAGATCGAAGGCCTGGTGCTCGATCTGCGCGACAACCCGGGCGGCATTCTCCAGGAGGCTGTAGCGGTAAGCGAACGCTTCCTCGAACGCGGTCAGGCCATTGTCAGCCAGCGCGGACGCATCTCCACCGAGCGGGCCTACACCGGACGCCGCGGCAATGCCGGGCGCAAGTATCCCATCGTCGTCATGGTGAGCCGCGGTTCTGCTTCCGCGGCCGAGATCGTCACCGGAGCCCTCCAGGATCACGACCGCGCTTGGGTCTTCGGCGAGAACACGTTCGGAAAGGGGTTGGTGCAGGCGCCCTATCCGCTCTCCGGCGATTGCTCGCTGCTGCTGACCATCGCCCGGTTCTACACCCCGAGCGGCAGGCTCATCCAGCGCGACTACTCCCACGGAACGTTCTTCGAATACGACTACCAGAAGAACACCGCCACCCGGAACATGCGCGACCAGAAGGCCACCGACAGCGGGCGCGTTGTATTCGGCGGCGGCGGCATCTCGCCCGACGAGAAGTATGAAGCCCCCAAACTCAACCGGGCGCAGATTCAACTGCTCGGCCGCGGCGCGTTCTTCTACTTCACGGCGAAGTACTTCGGCCCCCGCGATGCCTCCGTGCCGGATGGCTGGGACGTGGACAATTCCATCATGAGCCAGTTCCAGGCGTTCCTTAAAGAGAAGAAGATTCCGGTAAGCGATGAGGAATTCGCCCAGAACAAGGATTGGAGTCGCCGGCAACTGACACTCGATATGCTGACCACGGCCGTGGGCAAAGAGCGCTCCGATGAAGTTGCCGTAGTGAGCGACCCCGAGATTCTGAAAGCGGCCGAAAGCCTTCCGAAGGCGCGGGCGTTGCTCGAAAAGTCCCAGCGCATGGTCGCGGAACGCAAGAAACGCTAAGCGGAGCAGCGTTCCTCTTCAAGCTGTTCTCCCACGCGCAACACCGTCTCGTCCTCGAACGGGCGGCCCACCAGTTGGATTCCAACCGGCAGGCCGCCGGCTGTCTTTCCGAAGGGAAGCACCAGGGCCGGGAAGCCGAGCAGGTTCCAGACGGTGGAAAGCGCCATGGCCGCAAACAAGCCGATGGAGTGCTCCGCTATAGCGAAGCGGCGCTCGCGGTGGGGGAAGGCGGGAATGGACGCGGGGGGCATCAGGAGGAGGGGATAGCGCTGCATCTGCTCGAGCGCCAGCGCACGCAACCGCTCGCGTTCATCGAACTGTTCCACCACTTTCCGCGCATCGGCGGGCGGCGTGTCGCGCAGGTTCTCCGTAATGGTCCAATGGGCCTCCGATTCGCGGCCGGCGAGGAAGTCGCGCGTGTGGTGCGAGCCGAGTTCGCCGAAAAAGAACGCCCACACGTTGGGCGCGCGCTCGAGACCCTTGAGGGAGAACTCCTCCACCTCATAGCCGCACCCTTCCAGAGTGCGCGCCGCTCTCTCTACCGCGGCCGAGATGGCGGAGTCCACCGGCGTCTGATAGAACTGCCGCATCACGCCGATGCGCGGGCGCACGGACCCGGCGGCCGATCCCGCCACGGAGAGCGAATCACGATCATCCACCCCCTGCAACACTTCGAATAGAAGGCGTACATCCGCCACCGTACGCGCCATCGGACCGGGAGCGGACATGAGGCCTGAAGGCGGCGGGGAAAGCGGAAATTGTCCTCCTCCGCCGCCGCGCCGGTGCGTCGGCTTAACGCCGGCGAGGCCGCAGAAGTGGGCGGGAATGCGGATGGAGCCGCCGCCGTCGCTCCCCACTCCGCCCGGGGAGCACCGCGCGGCGATAGCGGCCGCTTCCCCGCCGCTCGACCCACCGGCGGTGCGGGCCGCGTTCCATGGATTCACCGTGCGCCCCGTCACGAAGTTGTCGGTCTCATAGCTCGACAGCAGTTCCGGCACATTGGTCTTCCCAAGAACAATGGCCCCTGCTTCTCTCAGCCGCGCGACGGCGTTGGAATCCCGGTCCGCGATATGGCCCAGCCGGAATTTGCTGCCGCTCAATGTCGGCATCCCCCGGACGTCGAAGCTGTCCTTGACGGTGACCGGCACGCCATGCAGTGGGCCTTCGGTGAGATACGTTTCACAGGCGCGCGCCTGCGCCATCGCCTGTTCGCCCATTATCACGGTGAATGCATTGATCTCGGGATTGATGCGCTCGATGCGATCGAGGTGCGCCTCCACGAGTTCGCGGGGACTGAGGTCCCGGCCGCGGACGCGCGCGGCCATTTCGTGAAGTGTCCAGGTGTTCGGCGGCACGCCGCGAATTGTAGCAAACAACTCCTACTCGGGAGATTGTGACGGCTCCGCCCCCGCGTGAGCCGAAAGCGCGATCAGCAGGTTGCGGATATCGTTGACATCGACAGGCTTGCTGAGATAGTCGTCCATGCCGGTGGCAAGGCAGCGTTCGCGGTCTCCGCGGAAGCCGTGCGCGGTCAGGGCCACAATCGGTGTCCGCCGCCTGCCGAATTCCCGGCGCCGGATCTCCGTTGTGGCCTCGTAGCCGTCCATTTCCGGCATCTGGCAATCCATGAAGATGGCGTCGTAGGGAAGCCTGTCGGCGAGTTGCACCGCTTCCTTTCCATTGGCCGCCACGTCCACGCGGGCGCCGAATTTTTCCAGAATGGCCGCGCCCAGCTTCTGGTTCACCGCGTTGTCTTCCACCAGCAGAACCCTTCGTCCCCGGAACACTTCCCCGTCGTCTACCGGAAGCAGCGGCGACCTGCGAACATCTTCATCCGAATCGCCGGCCAAGGGCAGCGGCAGGACGAAATGGAACGTCGAGCCCAGCCCAGCCTTG
>JADLBG010000309.1 GCA_020847895.1 Bryobacterales bacterium | reverse complement strand
CGGGCACGCAGGCGTGCTACACTGCCGTGCTACCTGGCAGGAGTCACCTTGAAAATTTAGGAGGCGAAAGCCCATGAAGTCTCAGGTGAGGATATTGGCATGTACTTTGCTGGCGCTGGCGTTGTGCATAGCGCAAACCGGATCCGGCAACATTCAGGGCACCGTAAAGGACGTATCCGGAGCGGTGCTGCCCGGGGCCAAGGTCACGCTGCTGCGGACCGCAACCAATGAAACCATGACAACCCAAGCCAACGACGCCGGGTTTTTCCTGTTCCCGGCGCTCCGCATCGGCTCGTACGAGTTGACCGTGGAGCAGCCCGGCCTGGCGGCGTGGAAGGCTACGATAACCCTGATTCAGGGGCAGACGGCGGACCTTTCGCCGGCTCTGGTACCGGGCGCCACAAGCACCGAGGTCACCGTGGCAAGCAATATCACACCCCTGGTCACCACCACGTCCCCAACGCTGGCCACCGTGGTGGAACGTGCGCGCATTGATCAGTTGCCCCTCAACGGGCGCAACGTAACCAGTCTGATTTACATGACCACCCCCGGCGTGGAATCGGGCGGGGTGCCGCGCATGTATGGGTTGCGCTTCGGGTCGGAAGTGGTCCAGGACGGCGCGCCGATCGGGAACCGGTACTGGGCCAGTACTCCCGACCGGCAGCCGGGGTTGGACACCATTGACGAATTACGCGTGGAGACTAGCAACTCCTCGGCCAAACTCAGCCGGCCGGGCGCCGTCATTCTGACCACCCGCTCGGGCACCAACGAAGTCCACGGATCGCTGTTCGAGACGGCCCGCAACAGCGGCATCGGCGTGGCCCGCGCCCGCACGGACTATTACACGAAGCCACCCCACCTGGTTCGCAACGAATTTGGCGCGTCCATCGGGGGGCCGGTCTACTTCCCGAAACTTTACAGCGGCAGGAACAGAACCTTCTTCTTCTTCGCCTACGAAGGCTACCGGTTGCGGCAAAGCACCACCCGGTACACCGCCGTGCCCACCGAGGCCATGTGGAACGGAGATCTCAGCAACGCCATCGACCCCTCGACGCTGAATAAGCTTACCATCTACAACCCGTACACCACGCAGGGGAGAGACAACGACTACGCCCGGCTGCCCTTCCCTAACAACGTGATTCCAATCTCCATGAAAGCCCCGCTGACCAAGTATCTCCAGACGATTACGCCGGCGGCCACCACCGGGGATAATCCCTTTGTCCAGAACAACTATTTTGGCCAGGGTTTCAGCAATGGGAACCAGACCACGATCACCGTGAAAATCGACCAGCGCGTGAACGATGCCAATAACCTGTCTTTCCGGTATACGCACAGCCCGTCGTTCCTCCCCGTAACCAGCGATCCGTATGGCAGCGGACCTGCGATGGGCAACGCGCAAACCGGCATCGTCGCGAATGCCTACGTCACCGAAAGCGTGGAGGATAATGGCGTCGGCACCTGGAATCACACTTTCTCGCCCACGTTCTTTTCCGAGACGCGGGCCACCGTGACGCAGGGTTTCCGCACGCAGCGGCCTTACAATGCGACGAATTTTGCCGCTCAACTGGGCCTGCCGAATCCGTTCGGAGGTGTTGGTTTTCCGCGCATCCCCTATACCCTGAACGGCAGCGCCGGAGGCGCGGTCGCCTATGACGCCAGTATCAACACCAACACCCAGAACCTGACGTACATGATCTTCGACCAGGACTTCACCAAAATTAAGGGGCGGCACGAACTCCTGTTTGGCGGGCGGGTCCGTTATGATCTCATGCAGTGCCTGGAAGACCAGCAGACGCCGTACCCGCAAGTAAACTTCGCCTCGACGGTGAACACGGGGCTCCTGAATCCCGCCACCATCGCCGCCGGGACTTACGCCGCTTACCCGTATACGGGCTCGGTGGCGGCCAACTTCTTCATGGGACTGGCGACTTATTCCACCAATTTCCGCCGCGGTCCCTTCCCGTTGCACAACAACGAGAAGGCTCTGTATTTCCAGGATAACTGGAAGGTGAACGACAGGCTGACGCTGAATTTCGGACTGCGCTACGAGTTCACCAGCCCGGTGAATATTGCGGACAATTCCGTGATCGGTTTCAACCCAGCCACTAAGAAGATAGTTTTGGGGAATAGCATAGATTACCTGACGAAGGCTCACGACACGCTGCCCCAAATCGTGGAAGCGTACGCCAAGACCGGCGTGCAGTACGAGACCAACCAGCAAGCCGGATTGCCGTCCACCCTGGTCTATGCGAACTACTGGGATTTCGGGCCGCGGGTGGGCGGGGCCTACCGGGTGACCACCGGACACCGGCCGCTGGTCTTCCGCTCCGGATTCGGCATCTACGGCTATCCCGACCAGATCCGCAGTTGGACAGGCGTGGGGTACTCCGGGATACCGCAGCAAGTGGCGGCCCAGGTGAATCCGAACAGCGCCGCGTTGAGCCCCGACGGGCTGCCGAACTACTGGCTGCGCTCAGCGCCCACCATCATCGCCGGCCAGAACAGCGCGAACGTGATGACGGCCGACAACATTGTGGGCGTGACTCCGGGCAGCGGTCCTGTTGTCTACCTGGATCCACATCAGCCCACGTCCCGCGCGCTGGCATGGACAGCCATCTTCGAGAAGGAAGTCTATGCCAATACCGTGGTGAAAACCGGCTTCGCGGGCACGCGCGGTTCCCGGCTGATGACGTACTATTCGTACAATGACGCGCCTGCCCCCTACGTCTGGTACGTCACCACCGGCCAACCGCTGCCTACCGGCATCTATTCCGGCGTGGCCACGCGGCCCTGGGACAACCAGGTCTACGGGCAAATCCAGCAGATGGGCAAGTATGGCTGGTCGAACGACGTCACCTTCCAGGCGGAAGTGCAGCATCGTTTCTCGAAGGGCTATGCCTTCCAGGTGTTTTATGCGATGAGCAATGCCCTGCGCGCGGGCGGGAACGGCTGGAGCGACCAGATCATCACTACCTCGAAGTCCTTCCTTCCCGGCCGCATGCCCGCTGGCGATGCGCCGCCTGACAAGAACCTGATCCCACTCGAACGGTTTCAGAACTATTCCCGGGACACGGCTATTCCCAAGCACCGCATCAACTGGAACGGCATCTACAACCTGCCGTTCGGAAAAGACCGGAAGTTCGCCAGCAACGGCGGCCGCCTCACCGATGCCCTCATCGGCGGGTGGCAGGTTGCCTTCTTCGGCCAGTTGTACAGCCGGTATTTCGCACTGGGCACCGGCAATCTCGCCAATTTCAACCCGGTTCAGTACTACGGGAAGAAGTATCCCACGCAGGATTGCCGCAGCGGCAATTGCTACAACGGCTACCTGATGTGGAACGGATACATTCCGGGCAACCTCATCAACGCCACCAACGCGGCGGGAAAGTGCGTGGGCATCTGCGGCATTCCGGCGAATTATAAGCCTTACGCCACGCCCCTGATCCCCTACGGCCAGACCACGCTTCCGGCCAATGCGCCCGAGAACACCAATGTGGCCTCGTATTGGAACACCAACACTGTTTGGGTGCCCCTGCAAAACGGGGCGGTGGCCCAGACCACCATTGGCGGCTTCCTCGATCCGTTCCAGAAGCAGTACATGCTGGGGCCCTGGCTGTGGAACATGTCGGCTTCGGTCTTTAAGGAGGTTAACCTGGCGGAGCGGGTCCGCGTGCGCATCAACGCGGACTTCCTGAACAACGTGTTCAACATGCCGGGGACCAACCTCCCGGGGAGCAACGGCCTGGAGAGCCAGCAATCGTCGGCCAACTCGCCGCGCGTGCTACAACTGACCATGCGGTTGACGTTTTAGCGCGGAAACCGGCAAGCCTTGAGTTACTCTCCCCGGGAGCGGCGCCACCTGCTCCCGGCTCAGTTGCCCGGTATTCCGCGCTTCGGCCGTCATTTTGCCGCGAGGTGCAGCACCGCGTCGCCACCGAACGGCGCCCGCAACGAACGCCGGGCTCCGCCTCGCACGCCGGCGCCTTTGATGACCGCGCTGGTCCGTGGGTTGAACCACTCCACCTCCAACTCTCCGGCAGCCGCCGCCAAGTCCAGGCTCACTTCACCGCCCTCCGGCAAATAGACCAGATACTCCTTGCCCGGGTTCGCCAGGCAGTATCGCGATGAAGCCAGTTCGTTCCGCGGCGTCATCGCCGCCAGGTCCATCTTCCCGGCGTAGCGCAGAGTGTCGCCCATCGCCTTTCGGGCGGCTAGAAGGCCTGGCCGCGAATCGCCCATGGGGTTGGTCTGATGAAGTTCCATGAGAATCGGGTTGTAGCCCCGCGTAAAGCTTTTCCATACCCACAGTCTCGAAAAAGCCGCGTCGTCGAGAAAATTGTGAGCGCCGAGGTGATCGGTGTCATAAACGATGATCTTCTTCCCCTCCGTAGCAGGGGGATCGATCACCGCGGGGTCGGTCTTTCGTCTTATACTCCCACTCGAAAGCGCTTTGGGGGAGATCCAGTCCGCCGGACTTGCAAACAGCGCGGAATTGTCGCCGCCGTTATCCGTCATGCCGACCAGATGCTGCTTCGGCTTGGACCGCTCGTACTCCTTGATGAAGCGGATCATATGGTATTGCCAGAGGCTGGATACCTCCGGGTTCCGGCATTCGTTGGAAATCTCGAAGAGCACGTTATCCAGATCGTTAACCGTGTCGATCACCTTTCTCACATAGGCTTCCTGCAACCGGGTGATGGCCGGGACACTCAGACTGTGCGCTTCCTCTCCCTCACCGCTGCCGTTGGGGTCGCCATCGACGCCATTGACGTTGTTGTCCTTGTGGAAGGGGTGGTAGAAAAAGGCCCGGCGGGCCTTGTTATAGCTCCATACGCTCCACCCCTGGAAGAGCATTACCGAGACATAGATGCCCCGATCCCGGGCGGCCACAACGCGCGCGCGCAGGCGGTCGAAGTAGGCCGTATTGAACCTGGTCAGGTCGAACTTCAGCCCGCCATCGGCCGCCTTCCCTGGTCCGGTGCGCAGGCTGGGCATGGGATCGAGGTAGTTGGTCCAACCCTCCGCCTCGTCTTCGCGCGGCGCCTCCCACGCCCACAGGCGGATAAAGTTGTGATTGTGCTCCTTAAGGAAATCCAGATAGTATCCGTAATCGAACGGCGCCGGGTTGGGTGTGCTGTCATAGTCCTGGAGACTGGCCCACGTGTGCGAGCCGGTGACATAGACCGCCTTGCCGTTGCCGTCAGAGAAGTATCGCGGATTGCGTGGATGCACCCGCAAAGGCCCCCGGGCGGCGTCTGCTCCCAGGACGGATACGGCCATCAGCAGAAAAGCGGACCACTCGGGCGACTTTCGTGCAAATCTCATTTGGCCTCTTTCATAGCATGGTTTACCGTCTCCCGACAGTGCCTGTCAAGAGCAACCAATCAGGCGGCAGAATGTCACACGCACGGTGAACAGCAAGTCACGGTTGCCGCCGTGTTTGTGACTCCCGGTGGCTCCCGCCAACATGGCATGGCTCCCGCCAACCGTCCACGCACGGCGTCCTGTTTTGATATGCTCATGAACCTGTAATGATGCAACAAGATCTGGCGGAGATGGATTTTCAGCGTTTCTGGCGCAGGCTGCAACAAATCGGCCTGAATGCCTATGAAGCGCGATCCTACCTGGTGTTGATTGGTCATCCGAGGTTCAAGGCGCTGGAACTGGCGGCGCGGGCGCATGTGCCGCGGCAGAAGATCTACGAAGTGCTGGACAGCCTGGTGGAGAAGGGTTTCGCGCGGGTAGTACAGGAAAAGACGAAGCTGTTTTCCGCGGTGGAGCCGGGGTTGGCGGTGCCGGCGTATCAGGCGCGGCGGCAGCGGATGTTCGAGAAGGAGGTCCAGGAGCAGAACCGGCTGGGCGATGGGTTGATCGCGGATTTGAACGCGGCCTATTCGGAAGGAATGGGGGGCAGGGGAACGCTCGATTTCCTGCGGATCGTGAGTGAGCCCTCGCAGAGCGGAACGCAGTTCCGGGCCATGCTCGGCGAGGTGAAACGAGAGTACCTGGAGTTTTCGCGGCCGCCTTATGCGGTGGATCCGCTCGATGAGCAGCTTGTGAAACAGGCTCGCGAGCGCGGGGTTGTGTGCCGCCTGTTGTTTGAGAAAGGGCCGCTCGATGAAGAACACCGGCTGCGGCTGAAGGAGTACATCGCCTTGGGTGTGGAAGTGCGGCAGACGGAATCGCTGCCGATGAAGCTGGCGGTGTTTGATGGAAAGCAAGGGCTGATTGCGCTGCTCGACCCGGTGATCACGAAGCCGTCGTGGACCTCCGTGGTGTTCGATCATCACGGGATGGGGGAAGCGATGAGGGGATTGTTTGAGGTTCACTGGAACAAAGGGGAAGCGATCGAGTAGTGCGGCGCAGAGGTTTTCTGAAGACAATGGGCGTGGCAGCGGCAGCGCCGTTGCTGCCCGGGGCTTCCGCTGTGCGGCTGGGTTATGACACCTATTCGATCCGTACGTTCCGCCGGAAGGCTTTGGAACACATCGAGTATGCGGCGAAGCAGAAGCTGGATGCGATCCAGATTTCGAGTCTGGGCGATTTCGAGAGCCTGGAGCCGGCATATCTGGCGAAAGTGAAGGGCGCCGCTGACCGGTATGGAATCCGGATTGACGGGGGCATCGGCTGCATCTGTCCCACTGCCGCGTCGTACAGGAAGAGCGACGGAACGCCGGAGGAGTACATCCTGCGCGGGCTGCGAACGGCGAAGGCGCTGGGGGCGGCGGCGATGCGGTGCTTCGTGGGCAGCATGTCCGAGCGGCGGGGAAAACTACCGGTGGAAGCGCACATGGAAGCGACGGTGAAGGTGCTGAAAAGCGTGCGTCCGCGGGCTTTGGAATACGGCGTGAAGATCGCCATCGAGAACCACAATGGAGACCTGAGCGCGGCGGAGGTGCGAACGATCATCGAGGAAGCCGGTCCGGACCTGGTGGGATCGAACCTCGACGTAGGCAACCCGATGTGGCTGCTGGAGGATCCGATGCTGACGCTGGAAACGCTGGCTCCCTATGTGGTGACCTCGCATTTCCGTGACTCGGCGATCTGGGAGGTTCCGGGCGGAATCATGTTCCAGTGGGTGGCGCTGGGCGACGGGAGCATTGATCTGCACAAGCTGGCAGCGCGTTTTCACGAACTGTGCCCGCGGGCGGCGATGCAATTGGAGATCATCACGGGACGTCCGCCGCAGTTACTGCCCTGTTATGGCGACCCGCAGTTCTGGAAGGGGTATCCGAAGGTCTTGGGCGCGCAGTTTGCGCGGTTTGTGGCGCTGGCGAAGCAGGGGCATCCGTTTGCCGGCGCGATGATGACGGCGGGACCGTCGAAGCAACCGGAGGCGTATGAGGAAGCGCTGAAGCTGCAACAGCGCATTGATCTGGAGCGGAGTTTCGAGTATGCCAGGAAGAAGCTGGATGCGGGAATCCGCTGGCGCGAGGGATGAGAGGATGACGGCAGGGAAGCATGCATTCGCAGTGTTGCTGATGGCGGCTGCCGCGTGCGCGCAGGGGCCGCAGGGGCCGAATACCGATATTCATTACAAGCTGGGACCCGATTCGCTCGAGCAGGAGGGAGTGCCGAGAGGACAGATCAAGGGACCGTTCACGCTGCCGAGCCAAGCCTATCCGGGGACGCAGCACACCTATTGGGTGTATGTCCCGGCGCAGTATGACCCCAGGGCGGCGGCAAGCCTGATGATCTTCAACGACGGGCAGGCGTTCATGGCTCCGGAGGGCGACGCGCGGGCGCGGAACGTGATGGACAACCTGATCTACCGGAGAGAGATACCGGTGATGATCGGCGTGTTCATCAATCCGGGGCGGAGGCCCGATCAGCCGGAACCCTCGCTGCATGATTGGGGCGACCGGAATACCAACCAACCGCCCCACGGAGTACAACACGCTGGATGACAGGTATGCACGGGTGATTGTGGATGAGATGAGTAATTATGCGCATCGCCGGGCTCTTTCGGGAGCGCGCCTTCAGAGATGCTTAGGAATGGAGCGGACCAAAACGCAAGGTGGCGTTTCACGGCATGTCGCGAAGGCGCCCGGCGATCGGGATTGCGGGGTATTCCGGCCCGCCGGGCCCAACAGGCTTATCATATATTGAGCCTCTGATACCTTCAGTCAGAATGAAGGCGCAAGGCTCGCCTCGACGTCCTCACTTTCCTACGTATACGTCTTGTCTCCGCCGGTCTGCGAGTCCCAATACGTCGTAGGATCGGTGAAGAACTCGCCCTGCCTGCAGAGTGGGCGCATCGCTTCTTCATT
>JADLBG010000308.1 GCA_020847895.1 Bryobacterales bacterium | reverse complement strand
CCTCCACCCTTGTCGCCGCCGTAGGCATCCAGTATCATTCCCTCGATGACCACCGACGAGAATCGCCGCAAGTTTGTAGGAACCGCGGCCGCAGCCACGGCCGCATTCACCATCGTCCCCAGGCACGCATTGGGAGGACCCGGAGTTGTCGCTCCCAGCGACAAAATTACGCTCGCCTACATCGGCATCGGCACGCAGGGAATCCGCGAGATGCTCACGTTGCTCGCGGTTCCGGACATCCGGATCATTGCGGTTTGCGATCCGAGCCAATACGCCACCGGATATCGCGACTGGTCCAAGGACGGGCTCCTTCGCGGCGTGCGGCGTGCTCTCGAGAAGCCGGAGTGGAGTCCGGGAGGGCAAGAGACCATTCCCGGTGGACGCGAAGCAGGCAAGAACATCGTCGAGACATACTACTCCTCGAAACGCTCCGGCGAAAAAGCGCGGGGATGCACTGCCTATGCAGACTTCCGGGAACTATTGGACAAGGAGAAGGATCTCAATGCCGTCAAAGTGATGACGCCCGATCACCTCCATGCGGTGATCAGCATCGCGGCAATGAAAAAGGGCAAGCACGTGATCATGCACAAGCCCATTTCGAACCGGTTGAAAGAGGCCAAACGGGTCATCGACACCGCGCGCGAGCGCGGCGTGGCCACTCATTTCATGCCATGGGATAGCAACGGCTCAATGGAGCCGGTGATGGCGTGGATCAAGGAAGGCGCTATCGGCACTTTGCGTGAGATCCATAACTGGACCAACCGTCCCGTGTGGCCGCAATATGCCACCCTGCCCTCCGATACGCCACCCGTGCCGCGAGGCTTCGACTGGGACCTGTGGCTTGGCCCGGAGGCAGACCGTCCTTATCATCCCAACTACACCCACATGGTGTTTCGCGGATGGTATGACTTTGGCGGCGGCTCCATGGCGGACATGGGCCACTACAGTTTGTGGACCGTATTCAACGCGCTCGAATTGAGTTCTCCCACAAGTGTGGAGCCGATGTTGAGTCACGAATGTCTCTTGAAGGATGGCGTCTCCACCACCATCAGGAACGATTTCTCCTTCCCCTCCGCCAGTGCCGTGCGCTTCAAGTTTCCGGCCCGCGGACAGAGGCCGCCCGTGGATCTCATCTGGTACGAGGGAGGGTTCAAGCCGCCCACTCCCGAAGAACTCGAAGAGGACGGGAAGGAGTTTCCCGCCGAAGGCATGATGTTCGTCGGCGACAAGGGGAAGATTGTATCGGGCTTCCGGGTCGAAAGCCCGCGGCTCATTCCGGAGCGGCGCATGCGCGGTTACCAGGCGGCGGAAACTCCGCGGCGGCGGCAGCGCGAACCGGGGGAAATCTCGCCCGGCTTGCGCCAGTGGATCTCCGCCTGCAAGGGCGGGCAACAATCCGGAGGCAATTTCCTCAACGCATGGCCTATTTCGGAGGCTGTGAACCTCTATGCCGTTGCTTTGCGGACACGCCGTAAACTGCTCTATGATGCTTCGACGATGACCATTACGAATGTGGCCGAAGCGAACCAATACCTGGCGCGCGAATACCGCAAGGGCTGGGATCCGGGATCGCTTTGAGGCATCCACGTCAGAAGAACGGCATCGCCGCCAGGGAAGGCTCCTCGATCTCCGCGCACAGCAACGCGAGCCCCACGTCGCCTTTGTACAGGCTGAACGGCAGTTCTTCGCCGCGGCTCCGCGAAGATGCCTGCACGCCCTCGATCGCTTTCCTGCGAGCCGCATCCAGCCACCGCTGCTCGCCCGTGTGATTGTGAAGCGCCAGCAGCGCATAGGCTTGGCCGGCTGCCCCGCAGCACAGGCTTGCAACACCGCCGGGCGCCGCGGCGCACTCTTCCGCTGATTGCTCCGCCAACCGCAGCAGCCATTCCTGGCGGTAAACTCGATGCGCCAGCGTCCACAGTTGCAAGAAGCCCGCGGTTCCATTGCACCAGCCGCCCATATGCCGCGCGGCTCCCCGTGCTTCCAGGTGGAACGGCCAACGCATTCCTTTGCGATGCGGTTCGCCTAAGGCGGCCATCTCGCGCAGTCGGCTCTCGACGTCTTCCGGCGGGCGGCAACCCTTCGCGCTTGCCCATCGCAGCGCGGTGTACAGGAATCCAGCCCACCCGTGCGCGATGCCAAGGTAAGGTTCCTGCTTGCACGTCGCGATTGGCCCCATTCTTTCCACTTGCGCCCAGGCTTCGGCAAAGCGCCGGCCGCCCTCTTTCGCCAGCAGATGCTTGCCCTCGCCATCCGGGACCACATCCATCAGCATCGCCAAGCCGGTCACGGTACTGAAGAGACCCAGGGTTAGATCCAGCTTCTCGCAAGGCTCGCTGGAGGCGGCAAGGTAGGCTTCGATGGAAACACCTAAGGACAGGTGGTCATCCATTGCCGCCGCGATCAGGGCTTGCACCGCGTGGACACCGCTCGCGGTGTGATAAGGCGATGCGCGGCCCACTGTCTCCTGACTGATCTTCACATCCGGGTGATAGAACGCATCCGCATCCGCGGCATGCGCCGCGGCCGTGATGGCCCACTGATCAGCAAGTGACAGCAGCCTCGCGCCACCCCGCAGACAGGCCAACCGGTAAAGCATGTAGGCGATCCCGGCGGCGCCATACGTTACGGACACGGAAGGGCTCCGCGGTCCGCGGTATTCGAACGTCGTCCGCGGCTGGTCGAGTTCGCGTAGAACCTCGTCGAGTTTTGCCGCTATCAATGCCTGGGGAGCCTGGTCCAGCGGCATCTTCTCGCTTCCCTGGATCGCGCCTCGGAACGCCGTCGCGAATTCCCCTGTGGAGGAGAAACGATGCGCGGGATTTTTCTCCAAAGCCCGGAACACGGCAAGTTCCACCGCTTGCGGCACGATTGCGCCTCGTCTGGCAAACGGAACCGGCGGATCCTCTGTAATCGCGCGCATCATCTCCCGCTTCTCCCCTGGAAAATCGAGGTAGTGTTCTCCGGAGATCAGCAGATAGCAGAGCGCACCCAGGGCGTACTGATCGCTCGCCTTCGTTGCCTTGGGAGGCGCCGCATCCGCCAGCACCGCTTGCGCATACTCGGGTTCGAAGAAATATCCGATTCCCGCCCGCGGCGCATGTCCCTTCTCGCCCGATTCGTCCTCGACGACGGAAACACCGAAGTCCAGCAACCGGACGATGTCACCGTCAACCTGTACGTTGCGCGGATGCACGTCGCCATGCACGATGTTCGCCTCATGCAGCCTGCTGTAGGCGTCGAGGACCCGCGCGCACAGGTCCAATGCCGCCGCGGCGCCTTGTCCTCTCGCTTCCGCCGCCGCGGATGCCGCATCGATGCCGGGGCAATACTCCATTACGAGAAACGCTTTCCCATCAAGTTCGCCGCGATCCAACAATGCCGGAAGCACGCCCGTGGCCTGTCCGTGTTCGAGGATCCCGGCTTCGCGTTTCAGCAGATAGCGAATAGACGGGTCCGCGGTGCGCCCGATCTTCAAGACTGCTTCCCCGTCGCTGGTCCGCCCGCGATAGAGTTCCGTGTCGGAGATGACTGCGAGCACCTCTTCGACGAACACGCCGGCCACCTGCTGCCCGACAGAATGAGCGGCTTCAACCCGCTGCGCTTCCACGGAGTCGGGATCCACCAGCAACTTGCTCTCGAAGAAGCTCCGCAACAGGGGAAACGCATCGTCTAGAACCTGCTCCGCGCGCAGTTTCCGTTGTTTGCTGAACCGTAGGACCGCCTGAACAATCGTATTCGGCTTCTCGAATTCCTTGAGGAGCGCATAGGTCTCGGGGTCAACGACTTTCGAAGCAGCGCGGGAGTGAGGACGAGTCACGGTAATGTCGCCGTCTCCGGCGCCGATCTTTCGGCGAATCTCCTCGCTCAACTCCATGGCCGGGATAAACCGGATGTCCGAAGGCAATATCAGATTTCCCTCCATGACTTTCTCCTTTTCGCGGTTCGCTTACTCGCCCGGTTTCCAGATGCCCGGCGCGGGCGTCCAGATGGATGTGTCCACTGCCTCCAGCCGCATCCTCTCCAGGGCGAACTTCACGGGATCTACACCGGGGCGCGCCGTGCTGCCTGCTTTGATATGAACCGCCAGCCTCTTGGTGACCCAAAGACGCCAGCTTTCCCGCCGCTCCCATTCCTCCGCCGGAGGATCGATGCCCCAGGAAACGAGGAGCGAATCTCCGGAGGGGGCCGTAAATGGGACCCCTTGAGCCGGGCAGCCCGCAAGTTCGCATTCCAGCCGGGCCGCTGCCTCGTCGAGGTCTTCTTTGGAATGGAAATAGGCCACCAGTTTGTCGGGCCGCAACAGCGCACCCGCGTCACCGCCGGTTTTGAAATTCAGGCAGCCGGCGCCGGAAATGGCGCTTACAAATGCACGAAATGCTTCAGTTAGATGATCCGGCCGTGGACTCAAATACAGTTTATAAGTTTGCCCGTCCAGGGGGACGTTCCACGGAGACCGGCGGCGCCAGGAAATCCATGCACTGTTTTCCGGATCCGTGGGCAATTCCATCCAATCCCTACGCAGAACCGGGTTGTCCTTCGCGCCGAGTTGGGCGAGCACGGCTTCCTTCGTGGCATACAGCGTCCGCCATCGGGCAGTCAGCGGGATGCGGTTATAGAAATACAACCGCGCGGCGATCTGGCCGGCGTCTAGCGAATCGAGGGACGCGCCGTAGCGGACAGCATCCGCGGAAAGACCGGCAAGAGGATGTATGGAAGCCTCCGCTTTCCTTTCCGGAAAAATGCGTGATGCCGCACCGGGACCGGTAAGGAACTCTCCGTTCGCTTCCATCTCCAGGATTCCATCCAGCACGAGTTGGGCAATCGTCCGGTTCGCTTCGCCGTTACCCGCGTGGACCGCGAAGGCCGGCAAGACACCCGCTGACTGCATGGTAAAGAAGAGAAGCGCTGTGTCCCGGCAGGCGGATTTCATGCGGCAGGCTGAACCTTCGCGCGGCAGCAGCAACCCGTAGAAAGAAGGGTCGCGCGCAAGTTCTTTCCATTGTTCCCGCTGCTCGGTCGGGAGGCGCTCAAACGGGATAAGCTGATATTCGGAATTTGCCCGGAAGCGGGCTCCGAGGATGTTGCGGATCTGTGTGTCCTGGCTCGTCACATGTGCATCGTCCAAAGTCGTCGGCATCGCTCGGCCCCCCTTCCGGTTTGGAACTACCCTTTCTTCTTCAGTTCTTCCCGGCGCCGGCCCAAGTCAGCCAGTGCCTCCTTCAACTTCCCTTCGAGCAAATCCACCTGCTCGAGGGTCT
>JADLBG010000307.1 GCA_020847895.1 Bryobacterales bacterium | reverse complement strand
GTTTCTCTCCATTTCCATCGGCAACTACCTCGGCGGGCGCATGGCCGGCCTCTACACCTCGCTCCCGCTTACGTCCTTGTTCGGAGCCGTCGGCGGGTTCGCCATCATCGCCGGACTCTTGCTCGCCGTCTTTGCCAGGCCGATTACGAAACTCATGGGAGGAGTGAAATAGATGGTTCCGGTTGCGGAAATTCAGGACGCCCTGCGCGCGCGGGGCATTCCAGGCTGGCTGTTCTATGACCACCACAATCGCGACCCGCTCGCCTACCGCATTCTGCGCTTCGAGCCGCATCGCACTCCCACCCGCCGCTGGTATTACTTCATCCCCGCCGTTGGCGAACCGGTTGCTTTGGTGCATCGCGTCGAGCCGAACATGCTCGATGATCTCCCCGGCCGGCGCCAGGTCTACTCAAGCTGGCAGACCATGTGCGACGGCTTGCGCCAGATGCTGGGCGCGGCGCGGGAAGTGGCCATGCAATGGTCCCCCCAATGCGCCATCCCTTATGTCTCGCTCGTCGACGGCGGGATGATCGACCTCGTGCGCGGCTTCGATGTCGAAGTGGTGACTTCCGCCGACCTCGTGCAGTATTTCGAAGCCCGCTGGAGCGAAGCCCAATTCGATATGCACGTCGAAGCCGGCAGGCGCGTCGACGCCGCCCGCCGCGCCGCCTTCCAGAAAATCTCCGAAGCCGTCCGCAACGGCGTCCCCATCGACGAATACCAGGTGGCCTGCTTCCTGCGCGACTTCTTCGCCTCCAACGCACTGTTCACTGACCATGGTCCGATTGTGGCGGTGAACGCCAATGCCTCCAACCCGCACTATGAGCCCGAGCCCACCCGCTCCGCCTCCATCCGTCCCGGCGATGTCGTGCTCATTGATCTGTGGGCCAAGCTCACCCAACCGGACGCCGTCTATTACGACATCACCTGGACCGGCTATTGCGGCCGCGATATCCCCGCGCAGGTGCAGAAAGTCTTCGCCGTGGTGAAAGGAGCCCGCGACGCGGCGGTAAGATTCATCAAAGACGGCATCGCCGCGGGCCGGACACTGCGTGGCTTCGAAGTAGACGACACCGCGCGCGGCTTCCTCACCAGCCAGGGCTACGGTGATTCCTTCGTCCACCGCACCGGACATTCCATCGGCTGCGAAGTCCATGGCGCCGGGGCCAACATGGACAACCTCGAAAGCCACGACACGCGGCAGTTGATTCCCCATACCTGCTTCTCCATCGAGCCCGGCGTCTACCTGGAACACTTCGGCATCCGCTCCGAAGTGAACGTCTATGTCGGCGAGAAAGAGGCCATGGTAACGGGCGAGATTCAGGAAGCGTTATTAGAACTGTGAGCCCCCCTGTTTGGCTGGCAGTGGCATTGGCGTCGTTGAGCCTCCAGGCGCATCAGTCCACCTTCTGGGAACGGAAGCAGAACACATTTCACCTGAAGCTGGAGGAAGGCGCAACGATGGAGGTGGAGTTCGTCACTCCCTCCACGTTCCGTGTGCGGCGCGGGCTAGCCGGCCCTGCCCGGCAGCCCATAGCCGATAGCATGCTTCGAGTGGACGCATCGGCCACCCCCGCGGGCGTGCAGTTCGAAACCGATGACCTCATTCTCCACGTCACCCGCCGCGACGGCCTCGTGGCGGTGCGGCTTCCCTCGAGCATCGCCCTCTATTCCGAAGCAGCGGCAATGGTGCGGGAGGGCAAGTCGCTCCTCGAACTGGCGGCTCGGCCCGGCGAAAAGTTCTTCGGCCTGGGAGCGAGGCCGCAGCCCGTTGCCGATGCCCGCGGCCTGGCCCTGAAGCCCGAAACGCCCTTCTTCGTCAGCGACCGTGGCTACGCCCTGTGGATGGGAACTCCCGCGCTATTCGAATTCGATATGGCGAAATCGAAAGCCGGCGCCGTGCGGATTGCCGGCAGCGGCCTGGAACGGCTGGAATACTACTTTGCCTTCGGGCCTTCACTCAAGGAGATCTGGGAAGAGCGGCTCAAAGTAGACGGGCCAATCGCTGATCCCGCGCCGCGCGACCTCGAAATGATTCTCGGTCCCCGCCTGCCGCGAGGAGCATCCCCATTGCCTGCTTTCCGCCTTGCCGGACAGGATCTGCTTTGCAGCGACGCGCACGCCCTGGTTCATGCGAGCCTCTCCGGAATCCTGATGCCCGCATTCGACCTTGCGCGCTACAAGGGCGCGGAACTCGATGTCTTCCGCCGTGCCGCCAATCTCGGTGCCCTCGCCCCCATATTCCAGGACTCCCAACCGCTCGCCTTCGAAGGCGAGAAGGCGGCCGTGGTGGCGGAGGCCAAAGCCTTCCGCAAACGCCTCAATTTCTTTCTGCTCGCTTATGCCGATGAAGCGCGCGTGCGCGGTTATCCCATCATTCATCCCATGTTTCACCAGTACCCGCGGGATCTCGAGGCGCGGGATCACGCCGATTCGTTCCTCCTTGGCGATGAACTGCTCGTTGTCCCCGTCTGTGACGGAGCCCCACGGAAGCGCGTCTACCTGCCGCTCGGCATCTGGACCAACTGGAACACCGGGAAAGAAGAGAAGGGCCGCCGCGTCGTCACCGTGGACACGCCCCACAGCGGCGTTATCCTTTTCGTAAAGAACGGATCCATTCTTCCTCTCGGCGGCGTTTCGGAAAAGGACCCGTTGCAACTGCACTACTATCCGAAAAACGGGGGCGAATTCTTTCTCTACGAACCACAAGCCGGCGATTACTCCCAGGCCCACGCCGGCCCCGCCGCCGGCGTCTACCGCGTCGAGATGGAATCCAAAGTAGCCCGCAATTACGAATGGGTCGTCCACAACATGGACAAGCCGAAATCCGTCGAGCAGGTGGAAAGCGGCCCGCTGGCCGAGACACAGGCCGCTGATCCGGCCCGCCCCGGCATGTGGCGCTATGACGCCGCTGACCGCACCGTGCACATCGGCATCCACTCCCCAGCGCACTCCGGCGTCATCGTAAACCTGCGATTTTGAAGCCTTGGCTATGTGCGCGCAATGAGCACAACTCGAACCCTACCGGCCTGCCTGCCCAAGGGAATGCTCTGATATTCTGAAAACATCGGGCTAAGATGAAACTCACACATGCTGCCGCCGCTGTTCTTCTCTTCAGAACAGTCCTTCCCGCGGCGGACGACGCCGGTTTCCGCAAGAACGTCCAGCCTTTCCTCAGGCAGCACTGCGCCATGTGCCACAGCGCAAAGGCAAAGGCCGGCGGCCTCAACCTCGAGAAATTCCAGAACGCCGACCTTGTGCTTGCCGAACAGGAAGTATGGGACAAGGTGGTTGTGAAACTGCGCAACGGCGAGATGCCTCCCAAAGGCATGCCGCGTCCCTCCGCCGCGGAGACCGCCGCCTTGACCGGTTGGCTCAAGGCCGAATACGACCGCTACGACAAAGCCGGCCGCCACGACCCCGGCCGCGTAACGGC
>JADLBG010000306.1 GCA_020847895.1 Bryobacterales bacterium | reverse complement strand
TGGGGACAGTTTCGAGGCGGCGCGCTTCCGGGACGTGATAGATCCATTGGGCGGCGAGCTTTTTGGCGTTGCGCGTGTTGACCTGATCGAGGAGGCTGTGGCGCTGGGAATGATACTGGCCGTTGTAGTGGAGCCAGTTACCGGGCGCCGCCTTGCGGAGTTGATCGTAGGTGACCTGCGCGGACAGAACACCCGCGATGAGAAAAAAGAACACGCGCTTCATCGAGCCTGCCTCCGTGTCTGCCGGCTGAGGAAGGCCAACAGATCCTGAAATTCATTCTTGCTGAGCTTTTTATCAAAATCGGAGGGCATCAGCGACTCCGGTTCGTAGGTGAGTTGCCGTACATCGGCGCGCGGCAACATGTGCAGTTTGCCGTCCATGCCCAGGATTTGGAGAGAGAAGTTGTTCTCGTTCTTCACGACGCCGCGAATCTGCCGGCCGTCCAAGGTGGTGAGGTGAACGGGGCGGAAGCCGCGGGGGATGACGGATTTGGGGTGGGTGAGAGCAGCCTGAAGATCGGCGAGTTTGCGCTCGGCGGCGATGTCGGTGAGGTCGGGGCCGAGAAGTCCGCCGCGGCCGCCGAGCATGTGGCATTGTGTGCATCCGCCTTTGCCGTTGAAGATGGATTCGCCGTTGGCCACGTTGCCCTCGGCGGGGGCGTCGACGGCGGTGGCGCGGAGGCTGCGGATATAAGTGACGATCTTGTGGACATCGGCGTCAGGGAGGGGAGAGGCGGGCATGAGAGTGCCCTTGATGCCGTTCTTGACGGCGTCGAAGAGATCGGCGCTGGTGCGGCGCAGGTAATTGCGGCGGGCTCCGAGGGCGGGAGCGCGATCGCCCTGCTCGCCGTTGAGGCCGTGGCACATGGTGCAGTTGGCGTTGTAGAGGGCCTTGCCGGCGGCGGCCTCTTCGGGGTTTGGGGCGGGTTCGCGGACGAAGCCGCGCGCGCCGCCGCGACGCTGCGCCTGGGCGAGGAAAACGACTTTGCCGAAATTCTCGGGGGTGTGGAAGGATCGCGAGGGCGGAGGGATGGGGGACCAGGTGCTGGCCTGGGGGTTGGTCTGGCCGCCGATGCGGGTCAGGTTGAGGCGCCATTCATCGCCATCGCGGGGAGGTGTGTGGGCGGCGTCGCGGGAGAAGTTGGCGAAGGGGATGGCGAGTTCGACAATCCACTCCTTGTCGCCGGGAGATTCCTCCTTGCGAGCCAAGCCGTGAAAGGTGGTATGGTACTGGACGCCGTCGGGCTCCCATGTGGGAGGGCCAATCCACCAATCGGTGCGGCAGCGGTTGAGCATCGTGCCGATGGCGTTGATCTCGAAGGTATAGTAGTTGCGGACCTTGGCGGGGTTGGGGGAGAGGAAGATTTCGACGCAATCGTCTTTGGAGACGGGACCGTGGCGCTTGCGCTCGAAGGCGGAGATATGACGATCTGAACAGCGCCAGGAGACGTAGAGGTTATCGTCGTCCCACAGGAGTTTGGCTTCCGTGGGTTCCTTGTCTCCGGAGGTGTACCAGTTGAAGACAAAATCACTGGTTGGGGGAGCGTTCCGCCAGGCAGCTTCGTCGAGCCTGGCATCGATGGTGATGGGAGACCCGGCGCGTTGAACGTGATATTCGACAGCCGGGGCAGCGCGCATGGGGCCGATGGCGAGGAGCAAGACTAATGCGGTCATTGACAGACATGATATTGCATTGCGGGGTGGCGGCGGGGAAGCGCAGGGTGGAGGGCGCGGCTATCTGGGAGCATAGTACGGGGAGGAGCAAGAGGGTACGCCTCTGCCATCGCCGATCTCCGCCGTATCAGACTCCCTAGATGAGTAGCGCCGGATCCCAGCAGTGGAAGCAAGAACGCTACTAGCTCCACTTGTGGGCAGGGGCGACGTGAAGATGATTCGATACCAGCACGACGGCAGGAATGAGGTTCACGGTTTTGGCGGCTTCCTGTAGGAGGGCATGATCGGGCACGGATCCGGTGAGGGTGACGAAGCCGTGGTCCACGGCGACGTGAACGGAGGCCAAGCCGTCTTTGCCGAGGTTAAAAAGGGCGTCGCGCTGGATCGCATTGTCGTCTGGGGCGATGGGGGCGACCTCGAGACGATTGATGACGGTGAGCACGCCGGGGAGCAGGGCGACTCGTTGCTGGGCCTCGGTCTTCAATGGGGGTGAGGACACATCACCGTCGAGGATGACTTGAGATCCGTTGACGCGGAAGAGAATGGTGTCGAGGACGTTATATCCGGGGAGGGAATCGATGGTCCGGGAGATGCGGCGCTCCTCGATGAGGTTTGGCATGGCCGCCAGAGAAGCGGAGATGAGAAAGAAGGAAACGAAAGTCCTGAGCATGGTAACTCCTTACATGGCTGACAGTTCGTGGCGCGCCTGCCGCAGTTCCCTGGCTGCGTGCTGAAGGGATTGCCGTGCGGCCTCCGCGCGGGCGTCAAGTTGTTGCCGCTGCCCGAGGAGGAGTTGGACTTCGGCGGCGGCATCATCGGCGGCGGACTGGGCGGAGTGGACGGCGGCTTGCGCCTGGGCGTATGCGGTCCTCGATTGGTCCGCGAGCCTGGGCGCAAGAACGCCGAGGCGGACCATCATGGTGTCGTGATCCAGTCTTTGCTTCGCGTCGAGGGCGGCCGCGCCGGCCTGCTGGAGCACGGCCTGATCATCTTTCCATTGCGCGCGGGCGGCGTGAAGGCCGGCCACGGCATCTTTCGCCGCGCCGGCAGCCCGCCTGGCTTCGATGGCGTCTGCTTTAAGCAGTTTCTCCGCATCGGTCAGGCGCTGCTGATAGACCGGCCGCGGGGAGGGCGGCGGTGTCACGCAAACCGTCTTTACCGGGGCGGGAGGTGTTACGGAGATCACACGGGCCGCGGGTTGCCGCAGAGCGGCTTTTGTAACGGAAGCCGGCGCAGGACGGCCGCATGCCGCGAGGAAAACGATGGCTCCGGCAAGAAGGAACGGGCTAGCAAGTTGCATCTTCGAACCTCCACAATAGACCAGACGCGGCCGGAGGACGGGTGGCGACTACCGTCGTGAAGTGAGTTATGGGTGAGATCGCGCGGGATGGACTTGGCGCCATCCTTGGAATGTTCCTTTTATTTCTTTGAGGAACCTGCCCAGGGAGGGTTCTTTGATTCCGCACTTGACGAGGTTCATTTCAGCGACAATCTCCTCGGCGAACTCCTGGCCACCTAAAGGAGAATCGATGCCAGACCTGTGGATTTCATCCCTCAGCAGGCGCTTGTACTCATCTTTGGCGCATTTGATGGCGGGCAGAGTACAGCCTCGTCCAAATACGGCGCCGAATGCCTTCTCATCCACCAGCATCCATCTCTCGATATGAGGATCGGGGATGGCGCTGATGACAGGTGGAATAATTGAAGCGAGCGAGGCTGCTTTGCCAATTGATTGTTTCCGTGTTTGGTAGCCCTCACAATTGGCATCAGCGGCAATGACAACGGCATCAGGGATGAATGTGGGCTCCCGATTCAAGTCACGAAAGAATTCATGCAACTCGGAGACAAGTTTGGGCAAGCCTCCTCTCGAACTCCTCACCCTGATATCGATTTTGACCTGGAAGTCCTCGGACGGCTCTGGAGACCAACGCTCCAACAAAGGATTCATGAAACGAATCTTCCCCGAACAGGAGGACGCTACGCATCAAAGTCCCCACGCATCATTCGTGCGGACACGGGCAGCCTGTCGGAATGAGCTTCCTCGAAGGCGCTATCGATCGCGCCTCGGCGGGCTAGCTCTCCCCAGCATGACAGCGCCTCAATACAGGTCGCGTTGTCTCTGCGATAGCATACGAAGAGCGACTCGCCGGGAAGAAGGTCGGGAAGAATCGGGGAGTGCGTCGTTACAACAAGCTGGGTGCTGCCCGACTCTACCCGATTCATCAAGAGTTTCGCGATTTCCCGAATCCTCCTGGGGTGAACTCCATTTTCCGGCTCCTCAAATCCAATCAGCGCAGGTGGTTGTTTCACTCCAACGAGTGCGAGCAGACCCAGAACCCGCAGAGTTCCTTCGGAGATGACCCGCGCAGGCATGGAGATGTTGCGCTCCATGACGCTCAGTTCGACTTCTCCAAGTTTGTTTACTTCGGTGCGAACGCCTGTAATGGAGGGAATGATCTGATGAATGGCTTTTTCGATTGCCCTGAACTGCGGGGGATCGACATTCCGAAGTGTGTGAAGAAATGATGCCAGTTCTTCTCCCATGAGCCCAATGTGTCTTACTTCCTTGACACTGGTTGGAGTACGCATGCGTTCCCGAGGCTCGAAATAGTAAAAGAACCAACTCTCGAGTTCTCTTTTCAAAGCCGTCAGATGCGGAAAGTGGGGCGGGTAGTGAGGTCTGGAGGCGATGGTGTGGTCGAGATAGCGATCGAAGTATGTTGGGTGAGACTGGCCTTCCATTCGCAGGTGGATTCGTTGTTGAACCCTCTCCAAGAATGGTAGGGGCTTCGACTTTGGCTCGTTATCTTTTCCAAGAGCCACAAGATGTTCGTCGGCTACCTGAAGTAGCCCGGATTTGGGGGTGACTGCGATCTCGACACGATAGCGGAGCAGTTTGTGCCGGATGTAGGGAGTTTGTTTTTCTTCTCCATTGGCCTCTCCGCCGGAGGACTGGCCGCGCTTCATCTCGCGTATCTCTTTGTTCACCGAATCCACAACCACGGGAGATAATTCGATGTCCACCTCGAGGGAAAAGGAGGCGGTGTCCTTTTCCAGGAGACCCTCCATCCCGGCGTCGCCGAACCAGAAAGATTCCATCGGCTTACCACGATAAGGAGGCTCGAATGCCTCCTTGAGCGTGCGGCTGGTGGCCACACGGGAGAGGAGTTGCAGCGCGTCAATGAAATTACTCTTGCCCGCAGCGTTTGGGCCAAACAGAAGAGAAAGCGGCTTGAGCACCACCTTTACGTCGAGCAGCGACTTATAGTTCCGGATGTGAATTCGGTGGATCATGTGGCATCTATGCCCCGGTCAGTATGGCACACCGGGCCTGCCTATTGCGTGCGGTAGCGTCTGATGGCGGCGGCGGCGAGGTTCGCCATGAGGGCGGCGCGAGCGGCGGGGGATTCCCTGGTATCGGCGATGAAGGCCGCGAGGGAGACGGCTTCGCCATCGGGGGCGGTGAGGATGCCGACGTCGTTGGTGGCGGCGGTGACTCCCTTCCAGGAACCGCTGGTGCCGGTCTTGTGCCCGATCTTCCAGCCGGGGGCGAGACCGGCTTTGAGGCGGTCTTCGCCGGTGGCGGTCTGCCGCATGACGTGGATCAGGTGCTTTGTAGATGAGATGGAGAGGAGTTTGCCGGTGGCGAGGCGGAAGAGCATCGTGGTCATGCCGTCCGGGGTAGAGGTGTCGCGGATGTCGGTCTGGTAGGCGCCGTAGGCTTCTTCGCGGCGGGCGGCGGGGACGGCGTCGATGGCGCGTTTGAGGGCGGCGGCATCGACGAATTCCGGCTTCCATTCCAGCCCTGCGATTTCTGTTTGCAAGTGCCGTTCGTCGCGGTCAATGCGGATGCCGGTGACCCCGAGGCGGGTGAGGCGGGACTGGACGGCGCGGGGGCCTCCGAGCCTGGCTGCCAGGATGTCGGCGGCGGCGCTGTCGCTATCGACGACGGCGCGGCGGATGAGGTCCGCGTTTGTGGTGCGGTAGCCCTGATCCGTAACGAGATCCGCAAGCGGTTGGTGGAAGAGGCTGAGATCCTGGCGGCGCACGAGGACGGATTCCTCGAGGCGAAGCTGACGGTGGTCGACAGCATCCATGGCGGCAATGGCGACGAGAAGTTTCATCACGCTTTGGAGCGAGAAGGGGCGGCCGGCGTTGATGCAGGCATGGCCTTTCGCGTCCTGGGCACAGACGCCGACGCGGCCGTCGAAGCCGGCGATGAGGGTTTGAAACTCGTGTTCGAGCGGGGCGAGTTGCAGGGAACCGGCGAAGCAGGCGGGGACGAGAAAGAGAGCGGAGAGTTTCAGCATCAGAAGCTGTAGCGTAGCGCAAGAAGGGCGTGGGAGTTGCGGCTATACTGGCCGAGGAAGTCAGAGCGGTTGCCGCGGAGAAGGATGAAGCCGGCGGTGGCGCGCCAGTGCTGGCCGAGGGATTGGGAGTATTCGGACTTGACGTAGGCTCCCTGGCCGTTCTGGCGGACGGCGGTTTCAATAGAGACGCCGCGGTTGGTGTCGATGGTGTAGGCGATGCGGCCGAGGAAGGTGCGGGCGATGCCGCGGTCAGGGGCGAAGAAGTAGGGATTGCGGGCGGCGGTGACGTACTCGCCGGCGTAGCCTCCGACGAAGGACCATTCCCCCTGCTGGCGTTCGAGCTGGAGGACATACAGCAGGAACTCGTCGGTTCTCCTGTCCGTGGAAGTGAAGTAAGCGGCTTCGCCTTTGACGGTGAACCAGCGCAAGGGGACCGCGGCATCGGCTCCGTAGAGGCGGAGGCGGGGGAAGAAGCGGGAGATGGCGGCCTGGTTGGGGGTGGTGAAGGCGACATCGAGCGAAGGCAGGTAATTAAAGCCTTCGAAGAAGCAGGTGGAGAGTTCGAAGCCGGGGCCGAGGAAGTTCCAGCGGGCTCCGAACTGGCCGGCTCCGGGATAGCGGACACCGTTATTTGTTATCTGAAGGCCTGGCGTATCGACAGGCGGAGACCAGCGCTGATTGGGGAGGGGGCCGCGGCTGGGGGTCATGCGCGGTGTGTAGACGAGGTCGATGGTGTTCTTGCCGGATTCGTAGGTGGCGCGGGCGGCGAGGACGCCGAGGAAGTCGTAATTGACGACTTCGAGAAAATCCTTGGGAGCGAAGCGGTCGGTAGGGTTGAGGATGTCCGCCTTGCCCCAGCGGATGAACTGCTTACCGAATTCGGCGGTGAGTTTCCCCTTATGATAGGTGGCGCTGAAGCGGCGGAGGGAGAAGGCGGGGCGGAGGAGGGAGCGGTCCTGCCAGTCGAGGCGGGCGCTGCGCTCGACCTGGCGGTGGGTATCGGCGCGGGCGTCGAGGGCGCCGTTGAGCTTCCAGGCATCGCCGAGCTTGTAGGAGGCTTCCCAGCGGAAGAGGGCATCGCCGATTGTGTGGGAACTGTCCCCTTCGACGGTTTGCGGGAAGAGCAGACCGCGAGTTTCGAGGTAGCCGCGCTGGGAGAAATTCTGGGCGAGCAGCGGCAGCGGGAGGAGGAGTACGGTCCACTTCATGATTCGCGGCGTAGAGCTTGCAAAGTGAACTGCCCGTCCTTCATGGCGACGTTGTACTGGAGTTTTTCGGTGTTGAGGATGGTCTTGCTCTTGCGGCCTACTTCTTCGATTTCCATGGTGAGCGGGGTCCAGATGTTCTGGATTTTTTGGTAGTCGCTGTAGATGAGGCGGCGGATGAGTTTCCCGTCGTGGAAGCTTTCGATTTTTTCGAAGACGTTTCGCGCCTTGCCGACCCAGATGTGGGCGTGAGTGTATTGGGACGACTTCGATTTTTTCGGGCGCGATTCGAGTTTCCAGCAGAGGGCTCCGTTTACGGTCTCTTCGCCGAGGATTTTATAGTCGTACTGACTGGCGTCGCGCTCTTCGAGGTCTTCGAAGCTGAAGTCGGTTCCGAAGAAGCGGGTGGAGCGGTCCTGGAACGCGATGCGGCGGTCGCGCTGGAGGGCCGGGGTCCACATCCACTGGTCGGAGGAACGTTCGGGGTGGTTGACGACGAGGAGCGCGACGCCTTTGACTTCGGCGGGGGCGGAGAAGCGGATGACGACTTTACTGCCGCCGGCTGAGCCGATGCGGTCGTAGGTCCAGCGTTTTTCGCTGATTTTGTTTTTGCTGTCGATTACTTTGAGGGTGCCCTCATAGCGTTGGGAATTGGCCCTGGCGCGGTCCTGGACTTCCTGCATGATGTGGCGGGCATCCTGGGCGCTGAGGAGAGCGGCAGATACGGAGAACGCGGCGAGAAATCTATTCATATTCGAGGGCCTCCACGAGCGAGGAGCGGACGGCGGATTCGGCGGGGCCGAGGGCGGAAAGGAAGGCGACGGCGATCATGGCGGGGACGAGCGCGAGGGCGATGCGGACGGGGTATTCGTATTCGAGGCGGACGCCGGCGATCTCCTCGCGAATGATGCCGAGGTAGTAGAAGAGAATGACGGCTCCCAGGGCGAGGCCGAGCAGGACGCTGACGAGAGCGATGGCCATGGCTTCCATCCAGACGGCCTGGCGGACCTGGCGGCGCAGGCCGCCGACTGCCTGGAGGACGGCGAGTTCGCGGCGGCGGTCCGTGATGGAGACGGTGAGGCTATTGACGATGCCGAGGATGGCGACGAGGACGGCGACGAAGATCTGCATGTAGGTGAGGGAGAACCACTGATCGGTGACGCGGAGGATAAAGCGGCGGACCTGGTCATTGGTGAGGACGAAGAGGCGATTGCGCGCGCCGAGTTGGGCGAGGATGCGGCGTTTGCCTTCCCCGGCGGTTGTGCCCTTGGTGAGGTAGACGCGGAAGAGGTTGACGGTGTCGTCCTTCCAGTTGCGGACGAAGACGGAGCGGTCCATGAGGATGGCTCCCTGCTGGTCGGAGTAGTCGATGGTGATGCCGACGACGGGGAGCTTCAAAACTCCGGCGGGGGAAGGGATCTCGACGGTGTCGCCGAGTTTGACGCCTTTTAGGAGGGCGAGATTGTCGGCAAAGAGGACGCCGCGGCCGGCGGCCACTTCGCGGTACATGCGAAAAGGATCGCCGGCGACGACCTGCGGATGGACGCGTCGGGCGAGGCTGTCGATGGTGACGGCGACGATCATGACCGGTGTGCCGCGAAACATGACGCGGGCAGTGCGGACCAGCTGGACTTCGTCGATGAAGTCCATGCGGCGCAGTTCGTCGCCGATAGAGGCGGGGAAGCGGAAACCGCGGTCGGAGATCTGCTCGGAGGCTCCGACGAAGAGGTCGGGGTTGAGGACGTTGTTCATCCAACCCATGAGGGATTGGTAGCTCGAGTTGGAGACGCCGCCGAGGCCGACGACGAGGGAGATGGAGAGCATGACGGCGACGACGGTGGCGGAGGTGCGGCGGGGGGATTGGATGAGGCTGCCGGCGGCAAGGGCTCCTTCGACGGGAAGGAGGGAGCGCAGGAGAGGACGGAGGGCGGCGACGAGCCAGCGCACCATGGCGGGCGCGAGGAGGATGGCGGCGAGGACGACGGAGAGGTACCCGGCATAGAGACGAAGCCCTTCGGCTCCGCGCAGGAAGAGGCAGACGGCGGCGGCGGCAAGGAAGCAGGCGGCTCCGGTGAGGCGGAGGCGGCTTTCTTCGGCGGTAAAGCTTTCGTAGGCTCCTTTGTGGAGGGCCTTCGCGGGGTCTACCTGGGAGGCGTCGCGGGCGGGAATCCAGGCGGCGAGCATGCTGGTGGCGATGCCGATTCCGAGCGCGAGGGCAATGATTTTCGGATCGGCGGCGACGGTTTCGACGCGCTGCGCGACGCCGTAGATTTCGCCGAACAGGCTGCTAACGTAATTGGCCATGCCGCGCGCCATGAGCAGGCCGAAGACGATGCCGATGATGCTCCCGGTGAGGCCGAGGATGGCGCTTTCGAGCAGAAAGAGTCCGCGGACCTGGCGGCGGGAGGCTCCGAGCGAGCGCAGGATGCCGATTTCCGAACGGCGCTGGGTGACGGCGATGGCGAAGGTGTTGTAGATGATGAACAGTCCGATCAGGAGCGCGAAGGCGCTGTTGAGGGAGGCTCCGATGGAGAAGATACGGGAGATGGATTCGAACTGTTTTCCGCGCGAGGAGGGGGGCTCGATCTGATAGCCGCTTCCAAGGAGCGCTTCGAGGGCAGACTGACCCTTGGCGAGAGGAACATCCGGTTTCAGCTTGAGATCGATGCGGTCAAAGCTGCGGCCGCGTCCGAAGACTTTCTGCGCGGCGTAGATGTCCATGATGGCGAGGTTGCCGCCGAAGGCGCTCGCCAAGCCGCCGGATTTCATAATGCCCCGGATGGTGAACCGCCTGGGGCCGATCATGGTGTCGAAGCTGATTTTGCCGCCGGTGGCGAGGTGATTGTGGGCGGCGAATTCGCTGGTGATCATGAGCGAATCGGGTTGGGCGAGGAAGACGAGGGGATCGTCGATGAAGGCTTCGTCGCCTTCTTCGAACTCATATTGGCGCAGGCTGCGGTCGCCGGTCATATCGACGCCGAGGATGAGGATGTTGCCTTGCCCGGGGAGTCCGGTTTTGACTGTGGCTTCGATGACGGGGACAGCGACATCGACTTCGGGGAGAGTCTGCACCCGTTCGAGGACTTCTTCAGGGAAGCCGGTTTCGCCGCTCGAGATCTGGAGTTGAGCTTTGCCGGCGAGGCGATCGACGGTTTGCTGGAAGCCATAGAGAACGGAGTCATTGGCGGTGCGCATGCCGACGAAGACGATGACGCCGAGGGCGATGCCGGCGATGGTGAGGATGGTGCGGAGCTTGTGTTTGCGGACGTAGGGCCAGGTGAGGAGGCGGAGGAGCATCATCGGCGGATGTCCTCGACCACCTTGCCGTCCTTGAGGCGAATGGTGCGCGGGCAGCTTTCGGCGACGCCCATGTCGTGGGTGACGATGAGGATAGTGGCGCCGAGGCGCTGGTGAAGGTTGCGGATGAGGTGGAGGATTTCGGCTCCGGTGTGGGAATCGAGGTTTCCGGTGGGCTCGTCGGCGAGGAGGATAGGGGGATAGACGGAGAGGGCGCGGGCGATGGCGACGCGCTGTCGTTCGCCGCCGGAGAGTTCTTCGGGGAGATGGTCGAGGCGGTGGCCGAGTTGGACGAGGTCCAGGAGTTGGCGGGCGCGTTCGTCGATACGGCGGCGGTTCCAGCCACGCAAGTGGAGCGGGAGGGCGGCGTTCTCGAGACAACTGAGCGTGGGGAGGAGGTTGAAGAACTGGAAGATGAAGCCGATTTTGTCGCGGCGGACGCGGGTGAGTTGATCGTCGGAGACGCGGCTGAGGCGCTCGCCATCGACGATGATTTCGCCGGAAGAGGGTTTGTCGAGGCCGCCGATGAGGTTGAGCATGGTGGATTTGCCGGAGCCGGACGCGCCGACCAGGGAGACCATTTCTCCCTTGGCGATGGAGAGGGAGACCTGGTCAAGGGCGGTGACTTTTCGTTTTCCGTCGAATTGCTTGGATACGTCCTGGAGCTCAATCATCGGGTATGGAGCGGGTGTTGGGCTGCTTCTTATTGTAAGATGCCGGGCGGTTGGGGCTTGGAGAAAAAGGGTTCTCGCAAGAGGCGCAGAGCGCGCAGAGCTATCAGAAGGACAGACAAGTCCCATGGGAGAATAGTGCCGAATGCGAATAGGGATTGATGCGGGGGGGACGTTCACCGATTTTGCGGTGCTTCATGATGACGGGCGGATGGAGAGTTTCAAGCTGCGGTCGAATCCGGCGGATCCGGCGGCGGTGATCCTGGCGGGGATCGCGCAGGCGGCGGGTGGGGCGGCGGGGGTGGAGGTGATCCACGGGTCGACGGTGGCGACGAATGCGCTGCTCGAGCGGAAGGGGGCGCGGGCAGCGTTTGTGACGACGGCGGGGTTTGAAGACTTGCTGCACATCGGGCGGCAGAACCGTGCGGCGTTGTATGACCTGACGCCGCCGGCGAAGCGGTTTTTGGCGCCGCGGGAGTTGTGCTTTGGCGTCGAGGAGCGGGCGTATGCGGATGGGGCTGTGGCGCGGCGGCCGGGGGAGGGGGAGTGGAAGCGGCTGCGCGCGAGGCTGCGGGCGGCGAAGGCGGAGTCGGTGGCGATTTGTTTTTTGCACGCGTATCAGTGTCCGGAAAATGAAGCGGCAGCGGCGGAGGCTTTGAAGGGGTTGGGATACGTAAGCGTGTCGAGCGAGGTGTGTCCGGAGTTTCGCGAATACGAGCGCGCGTCGACGGTGATGGTGAACGCGTATGTGGGGCCGTTGATGGACCGGTATCTGGGCGCGCTTGAAAAGGGATCTCCGTATCCGATTTCGATTTTGCAATCGAACGGGGGACTGCTGACGGCGGCCGAGGCGCGGCGGCATGCGGTGCGGACGGTGTTGTCGGGTCCGGCGGGCGGTGTGGTGGGCGCCTTCGATGTGGCGCGGCGGGCGGGGTTCCGGAAGGCGATGGGGTTTGACATGGGGGGGACGTCGACGGATGTGAGTTTGACGGACGGGGCTCCGCGGGAGACGGTGGAAGCGGTGGTGGATGGGGCGCCGATCCGCGTGCCGATGCTCGATATCCATACGGTGGGGGCGGGCGGCGGATCGAT
>JADLBG010000305.1 GCA_020847895.1 Bryobacterales bacterium | reverse complement strand
TTCATCAAAATGGCGCTGGGGAACCTGACGGCGGAAAATGTGCAGGGTCCGTTTCACCTTACCGCGGGAACACGCGACGTAAACGTGCGCGACTTTACGGGGAACGTGGAAATCCAGGTGGAGCGCGGCGACCTCGAATTGCGGCCCGCCCGCCAGCAGGTTGGCCGTATCGACGCCCGCACGAGGAACGGAGAAGTGGACCTGGTGTTGCCGCCGGGAGCGAAATTCGACCTGAACGCCAGCACGACCCGTGGTGAGATCAGCAATGAGTACGGAGCGCCGCTGAAGATGGAAACAGTTGGGAAAGGCGCCAGCCTGCGTGGCTCGACCGGAGGCCCGGCGGTTACGGTGACAACCGATCGCGGATCCATCACCGTGCGCCGCGCCGGCGCCGGCGAACCACCCGCGCCGCCTGTCCCCCCAAGCAGCATTCTTCCGCGGAAACTCGCGCCTCCTCCGGTTCCGGAGCCGCAGCAGCAGTAAGCGGTCCTGTCAGGCCTTCTTCAGCGGCGCGGGCAGGTCCCGCGCCTCGCACACGGATTGGAATCCCTGCCGGCTGTGGGACCCGTCACAGAAGGGCTTGTTTTCCGAATGGCCGCAGCGGCAGAGGGTGACGGCGGCGCGCCCCGCGAGGCCGAACAGATTGCCCGCCGCGTCGGCAATGACAAAATCCCCCTCGATGCGCAACGGTCCATTGTGATTCACCGTGATTTTGGTAGTCGGCATAAACACCTGAGCTTAGCAGAAGCGGCGGCTATAATGAGGGAAAATGCGGCAAGCCGCGCAGCGAGGATTCTGGTGGCTGGCCTTTTTGTTGTCGAGCCTGCCGCCGCTCTGCGCGCAGGCGAAGTTGTCCGGGGAAACCGTGCTGCTGGCCCGCATCCGGGCGCGAGCGGCGGAGAATTTGCAGCGGCTTCCCAATTACACATGTCTCGAGACGATTGAGCGTTCCATGCGGCGCGCCGCCTCGCGCCGTTTTGAACTGATCGATCTGGTGCGCCTGGAGGTGGCCTATGTGGATGGCAAGGAAATGTTCGCCTGGCCCGGGTCGCGCACGTTCGAAGACCGCGACATCACGGAGATGGTAAGCGGAGGCGCCATCGGCAACGGCAGCTTTGCCCTGCACGCGCGCAGCATCTTCCTTTCAAACTCCGCGCTGTTCCAGTACGTGGGGGAAGTAACGCTCGAGGGGCGGGCGGCCGTCCGATTCGACTACCACGTCCCGATGGTCCGCAGCGGATACAATCTGAGGGTGAAACCGGAGGAAGGCATCGTCGGCTACAAGGGGTCGTTCTGGATAGATCCGCAAACGCTCGACCTGATGCGTCTCGATGTTGACATCAATGACATCCCACCCAACATCCCGGTGGCCGCGGGACGCGAATCGCTGGAATATGCGCGCGCAAAGATCGGCGGAAAGGAATTTCTCCTGCCCCGGCGCTCGGAGTTGATGCTTACCGACCTCGGTGGCAACGAGAGCCGCAACTATCTGCACTTCAGCGGCTGCCGCGAGTTCAGCGGCGAATCGGTGATCAATTTCGAGGATGTTCCGGAAGGCCCCATCGTCGGGAAGAAACCCCCTGTCCACATCACGCTGGCCGAAGGGCTGGACGTGGACCTGAAGTTGCAAACCACCATCGAGGCAGGCGTTACCGCGATGGGCGATCCGGTAACGGCGCTGGTTGCCAGGGACGTGCGCAGGAAAGGCCATATCTACGTACCCAAGGGCGCCGTAGTGGCGGGACGCATCGTGAGACTCCAGAGGGGCAACGGCCCGCGTGAAGCTTTTTGGGCGCTCGGGCTTCTCTTCGACCGCATCGATTTCGAAAACCAGTTTGGCGAGTTCCGCGCCCACATGTATCCCGTCACGTTCCCGCCGAGTCTGGCCTACTCCGCGGACCCGCGCCGGCCGGCTTTTTATCCCACCGGACCAGAACCTACCGAAACCAACCCACGGATTGGTATTCTTTATCTGAAGGGTGAAAAGGCGAAATTGCCCGCCGGGATCTCCACTTCCTGGCGAACCCTGGCGCCCACCGAGGAAACCAAGTGATACAGTTCGAACCGGAAACTAACCGGGCGTTATTTGAGCACGCCCTCGAATTCGGCAAGCGGCAAGTCAAGAGGCTCATCGAGTCTCACCCCGACTTCTACCCTATTTACACCGAAGAAGGGCGGTGGAAGCATGAAGGCCCCGCCTGGACGCACTGGTGCGACGGCTTCCTGCCGGGGATGATGTGGATCTTTCGCAAGCACTGCGGCGGCAACGGCACGGCGGAGGAGAAGTACTGGCTGGAGCAGGCCATCCGCTACACGACATCCCTCGAGCCGCGTAAGCACGACCGCGATGTCCATGATCTCGGATTCATTTTCCTCTCCACCTACTTCCGCTGGTACCGGCTCACCAAGGACCCGGCGCTCAACGAGGTGATTGTGCAGGCCGGCAGGACGCTGGCGCTGCGTTTCAAGGAGAAAGGCTACTATCTGCGGTCGTTCGTGGCGGAAAACTCGCTGTTCATCGACATCATGATGAATGTCGGAATCATTTTTTATGCCGCGCGTGAGACCGGCGACCGCAAACTGCGGGACATCGCCCTGCGGCACTGCCTCACGACGCGTCGCGTGCTGGTGCGCGGCGACGGGTCCACGGCGCACGAAGGATTGTTCGATCTCGAGACCGGCGAGTTTCTGCGCCAGGGCACGCATCAGGGGTTTCGTGGGGATTCGTGCTGGTCACGAGGCCTTGCCTGGTCGCTCTACGGCTTCAGCACCTCCTATGAGTACAGCCGCGATCCGCGCTTTCTCGAGACGGCGGAGAGTTGCGCCGACTACTACATCACGCACTCGAACGCGGACGGTGTTCCGCCGTGGGATTACAACGCGCCCGCGGAAAGCCGCAAGCTGATGGACACTTCCGCGGCCGCCATTGCCGCCTCCGGCCTGCTGCGGCTCTCCAGATTGCTGCACGATCCCGTCAAGGGGCACTTCTACTGGTGCACGGCCACCCACATTCTGCGTACGCTGTGCCAGAACCACCTGGGCGAAGGCGACCCCGACTACGAAGGCATCCTCAAGGGCGGCGTCTACCACGTCCACAAGGATCTCGGCGTCGATGAGAGCGTCATGTGGGGCGAGTACTTCTTCATGGAAGCGCTCGACCACGTTCTGAGCTAATACCCCTTCTCTTTGTCCACCACGTTGCGCAGCGGTTCGCCCTTGGCGAACCGCGCCACGTTTTCGAGCACCAGTTCGCGGTGCCGCCCGCCCACCATGTCGGACACCGTGGCGATGTGCGGTGTGATGATGACGTTGTCGAACTTCCACAGAGGGTGCCCTTGGGGGAGCGGCTCGGGATCGGTGACGTCGAGGCCCGCTCCGGAGACCCGCTTTTCGTCAAGCGCTTTGACGAGCGCTCCGGCATCGTAGAGCTTGCCTCGCGACACGGCGATGAAATACGAGTCGCGCTTCATCAGTTCGAACTGCTTCGGGCCCATCATCTTTTCACTCTGCGGCGTGTGTGGAGCGGAAACGAACACCACGTCCGCCTTCGGCAGCACGGTGTCGAGGCGGTCCGGCTTCACCACATAGCTGATGGATGGCTGGAACGAAATATCCTTCGGATCGACGCCGATCACGGTCATCCCGAAGGCAGCCGCGCGCGCGGCGATCTGCGAGCCGATGCCGCCCACGCCGATGATGACGGCTGTCTTGCCGCGCAGTTCAATCGCCTTCCAACCTTCGCGCGGAAGCCCTTCCTTGCCGCGATCCGCCACTGCCCGGTTGATGCCGCGCGTCAGGGCAAGCAGCAGCGCGAATGCGTGGTCGGCAATCTCCGGGCCCTGAATGATCTTCCCGTTGGTGAGCGTAATGTTCGAGTGAATCAATTCAGGGAACCGATAGCGCTCCACGCCGGCGCTGGGGATGTGTATCCATTTCAGATTCTTGCCGGCGCGGAAGATCTCGGGGCTGATCTCGCCGATATACGCATCGGCGCCGGCGACTTCCTTGATGACGTTGTCCGGCCGCCCCTCGACGAAGGTGACTCCGGGAGCGACCTGCTTCATATCGGGGATAGAGTCCACATTGCGTCCGGTGACAACAATCTTCAATTGCGCCGGAGCCTGCGGGCAGACAAAGCCGAGGAGAGCGAGGGAAAGAACCGTCCGTAACATGGGGGCATTCTACCCGATTCCGCGACGATGCGCTCGCGCGGGACGAGTCTAAATGAGGGAAGAGGGGCGGCGGCTCCAGGATTTTCCCTTCTCCCGCGAGACCGCTTCCATGTCCTTCACGTAGGCGCCCGCCTGGGTGAGGATGTGATGCAGGTCATTGCCGATGCTGATGAAGGTGAACCCCTTGTCGAGAAATTCGCCCACGCGGCTGGTTCCGAAAAGGAAGAGGCCGAGGATGACGTTGTTCTTGCGCGCCTCGCCGGCCAGGGTCTGCGTCGCGGCGTTCAACTCGGGCGAGGTGTACATGTGCGGAAACTCGTACTTCTCATAGAGCCCCATCGACATGCAGAGGTCGTTCTGCCCCAGGAACAGAATGTCCACGCCGGGAACCGCGGCGATTTCCGCCATGTTCTCGATGCAGGAAGCGGTCTCCACCTGCAGGGCGACGATGATGTTCGCATTGGCGTTGCCGACATAGCCGAGCAGACCGGCTTTGTTGGTGCTGCGCTGGGGGAAGTAGACCGAGCGCGTCCCGGCGGTGGGGTAGCGGGCGCAGCTTACGGCCTGGCGCGCTTCCTCGGCGCTGTTGATGTAGGGGATGAGGACGCCGTCCGCTCCCAGATCGAGAGCCTGCTGGATGCCTGCGCGGTCATGAAACCCGGCCACGCGCACCATCGACTTGGCCCCACCGCCGCCGATGGCGGCGATCATCGCCGAGAGTTTTTCATAACCCATGGGTCCGTGCTGGGTATCGACGAGAAGCCAGTCGAAACCGCTGTGCGCCAGTTGTTCGGCTACCGTGGGGCTATGTGAATTGACGAAGAGACCCATCTTGGGCCGGCCTTCGCGCAGTTGTTGTTTGAATTCAGCTCCGGTAAGGGCGGCGGCATCGCTCATGATTCATTCACTCCTTGGGGGATTGGGAAATCGTGGAATTGGAATTGTCTGGATAAGACGCGAACTCAGAGCAATATAGCCAATCGCGGGGCCGGGAGTCAATGAAAACGGAGGCGGCGCCGAGAAAGAAGTGCCGCCGCTCAAGCCCCCTTTCCTCAGGCCGATACGTGGCTTGGAAAGAGAGGGTCCTCTGATCTCTGCAATTATTTCACCGCGCCGTTCCATGGCAAACGACCTGCAGCATGCTCTGGAGGGAGCCGCCGGGTTGGAGGCGGTATGGATGGTCTACGATTATCCGGACGCGCACGGCCTGTCACGCCTCCGGGAAGCCAAACCGGGCTGTGTGATCTTTCTCGACTTGGCGGACCCTTCCCAGGCCATGCGAGTGGCGGCGGAAATTGACACCAACTACCCATGGGCGGAACAGATAGCGATTGACGCGGGAAACGGGCGGGAGGAACTCCTCGGATTGATGCGGTTGGGGGTGCGCGAAGTGATCACTCATCCTTTTGGCCCCGCGGAGGTGGAGGCCGCCCTGATGAGGGCGCGGCGGAAACTCAAGGGCGGCCCGGCGGCTTCCGGAAATGGCGCGGGCGAGGTCTATGCGTTCACTCCGGCCAAGCCCGGAGCGGGCGCCAGCACGCTTGCGGCGAGTACGGCGGCCGCCGTGGCCCGCCTCTCGCAAAAGAGAACGCTCCTCGCCGACTTCGACGTGAAACTGGGAATCACCTCGTTTTTGCTCAAGCTCGACGGACAAAACTCCGTCCTCGATGCCCTCGATCAGAGTGATTGGATGAATGAGGAATTGTGGGCGAGGCTCGTTTCCGAACGCGGCTTCCTCGATGTTCTCGGGTCGTCGCCCGCCTCGTACGCGAGAGCGAGGCCCGCTTCCGATTTTCTGAACCTGCTGCGCTTTGCGCAAACGCAGTATCCGGCAGTGCTGGTGGACTTGCCGGGAAGCATGGACGAGCACGAAGTGGAGACGCTCGCCATGGCCAAACAGATTTTCCTGGTCTGTACGCCGGATGTTTCCGGACTCCACATGGCCCGCCGCAAATATGAACTGGCGGCCAGACTGGGATTGACAGACCGGCTGGCGCTGGTGCTCAACCGTTCCGGCGCGCGCCGCGCGCTGAGTATCGCGGATATCGAAAGGGTGGTGCAACTGCCCGTCCGCCATGCGCTTCCGAACGACGAGAAGGCGGTGGCTGAGGCTGTTCGGAAAGGGGAACCGCTGCGCCCTGGCTGCGCCTTGGGAGAACAGGTGGAGGCGCTCGCCCGCCGCATCCTCCAGGGCGCGGCCGGAGCAGAGTCCCCCGAACGCCGCAGAAAGTTCGTCGACTATTTCTCCATCAGTTCCGCCCGGGCCGCTAATTCGTGACGATAGTCTCCGCGAGAACACCCGAGCGGAAATCTGCCCGGCATGGAAGGAGGAGATACTTGCCAGAACTCGATCGCTCCCAATTGATGATCATTCTCCAATCGGAGGCTCGCGACACGATGCACGCGGTGTTAGGGATGCTTCACGTCATGTCGGAGGGCCTGCTGACGAGTGATCAACGCCAGTGCGTGCTGGCATGCCGCGCCCGCGCCGATAAACTTCTTCGCCGCATGGACGACAGCCGCCGCTTGCTGCAGCCCGAGGACGATCCCCCGGTCCGCGCCCCATTTGATCTGGCCGAAGTAGTGGAGGAGGTGATCGGGTTGATGAATGTCCTTGCCTTGCGAAAGGGAGTCGCGCTGGAAACTTCGGCGTCGGAGAAGGTTCCCCGCACGGTCATTTCCGATCGCTTACTGTTGGAAGAGATCCTCTCGAGGGTATTGGAGAACGGCATTGGGCGATCCCGCGTGGGACGCGTCATCTTTCATGTCGAGGCGGAATCATCCGACTGGGCGGGACTGTCCACGGTGCGGTTTCGTGTTACCACGCAAACTCCCTGGGAGGATCGGCCGATGCACCACGTTCCCGATGCCGCCCGGAAAGACAACCTGGATTGCGCGCTCCTCCGGGAACTGGTGGCCGGCCTTGGCGGCACGATGATTTACGAGCCTTCTCCCAGGGAGGGAATCCGGATCACGATCGCATTGCCGTTGGAGGTCCCGGCGGAGCCACCTGGCCCCGCCGGTTCCTCGCGGAGAATCCTCGTGGCCGGCAATAGCGCCGGAACTCTGCTCGAAGACTACCTTCGTGGCCAGCCCTACCAGGTGTCGAGGGCCTCTGACGGCGCACAAGCCGTGGAACTGGCCGAACGCAACATCTATGACGCGGTGGTCATGGACATCCGGATGCCGGTGCTCGATGGCTTTGCCGCCACGCGGGCTATCCGCGAATGGGAGACCCGGAATGGACGGCCACGCACGCCGATTATCGTGCTTTCCGGCGAGCACCAGGAAACGCAGCTCCGGGAGGGGGGAGCAGCAGGGTGCTCGGCGTATCTCACCAGACCGGTGGCGAAGGAAGCATTTTTGGAGATGCTGCGGGAGTATCCGGGGGCTGAGGCAAACGGCTGACACCGGGAGGCAATATCCCCAGGAGGCCAGTTCTAAGGTGGACTAAGGAAAAGAGAAACTTCCCTTAGAGGCGTATCTCGACGTAATCTCACGGACCCGTTCCACCGATTCTCTTTGTGTTACCGGTGTATGACATCCGGTCCCCAGGAGCACACGTCCGTTATGACCTCTCTCGATCGTCTCAAACAAACTTTCACCGGAGCCCGGAGGACAATCGCCCTTCCTCTTGTAACTCTGGCCGTGGCCACTCTCGGAGCCCAGGCTGCCACCTTTTTTCCTGATTCCGCCAGTTGCAATGGTGGCGTGGTATCTACTTCCGCGCTCACCGATGTGAATGGTGTGACGGGGGTGAAGATCTTCACTACGTCGCCGTGTTCCGTTACTGACACGGGCTTCACGGGAACCGCCGCCATCACATTGACAGTAAGCGGACAAGCCGGCGGAACCTTTGATCTGGCGATGGTCAGCTTTCCGGTGAATTTCATTTTTACCGTTGATTCCGACGACACGGCCCAGATTTCGTACATTCTCAGCCTGCGGTTGAACGGATTGGAGGCTCAAGAGACCA
>JADLBG010000304.1 GCA_020847895.1 Bryobacterales bacterium | reverse complement strand
TCAGCGACCAGGTCTCGCTTCGCGACGCCCGCAACCCGCACGAATTCTTCCTCGCCACTGATCCGTCCGACTTCCGCATCCTCGCCCTCTCCCCATACAACGCCGTCCTCCAAAACAAAGCGCCGCGCGAGGACGACGGTTCACTCAGCCGCCTCATGGCCAAACGCGGCGTCCGGTATGCGACCCTCGAAGTAGCGCTGGGAAAGTTCGACAAGCAAAAGGAGATGCTCGATTGGCTCGAAAGGAACCTGCCATGAAGCGAAGATTGTTCTTGGGAATCACCGCGGCCGGCCTGCTGCGCGCGCGCGTCCTCGAACAGGGCGAGCGCGACCGCGCCATGAGCTACCTGCACGCCACGCGCAAGATGTTCCTCGACTCCGTGGCAGGCGTCACCCCCGCCCAATGGGAGTGGAAGCCGGATCCGGACGTGTGGTCCATCGCGGAAGTCGCCGAACACATCGCCCTCAGCGAAGATAACCTCTTCACCTTGGTGCGCAAGACGGTCGCGGGACCGCCGGCCAGCCCCGCCCAACTCGCCGAAACCAAGGGTAAAGATGAAGCGGTCATGAAGACAGCGGTTGATCGCAGCCGGAAATTCAAAGCCCCACAAAACCTGCAACCCACGCACCGCTGGAAGACCAAGGCCGAACTCGTCAGTCATTTCAAGGACAGCCGCGATCGTACCATCGAATACGTGCAGACCACCACCGACGATCTGCGCGCCCATGCCGCTCCTCATCCCGCCTACAAGGAACTCGACGCCTACCAGTGGATCCTGTTCATCGCCGGACACTCCGAACGCCACATTCTCCAACTGAACGAAGTCAAAACGAAACCCGGCTATCCCAAGGCCTGAGCGCCAGACCACACCATCAACCGTACACGGCAAATCCCGCCGGCGACACTGTCAGAAGCACCGCCTTGCCATTCAACGGCTCCACGGCAGCCGTATTCCCGATCTCGGGTGAATGAGTCGAATACAGGCAAGTCAGCGCCCCGCCGCTCGCATGCAGGCCGTTGTCGATCGTCACATGGGCGCTGCGGGTGTTGTCCGGATCCGTGTTGATGGCGCACACCACCTCCTTCTCGTCGAAGATGCGCGACCAGGCGACGATCGAACGCATCCTCCCGCCAGGCTTTTGCGGAAAGCCGAAGTCGATCCCATTCCCCGAAATCTGCCGCAGATACTGCCGCCCCCGGCGCAGACTCAAGAGTTTTCGCCGCAGAGCATGAATCTTCCCCAGTTCCCGGAATACTTCCTGATCCTCCAGAAAGAAGTGCCGCCCGCGAGAGCGAAAAGCCCCGAACGGACCTCCGAACATGCATTCCCGCAGATAGCGGTCCGCTCCATCGCCCCCGCCTTCCCCGTCAAACAACTGCTCCGTGCCGTAGTAAATGCAGGGAATCCCCAGCGTGCACGCATTCACCGCCATCGCGGCCAGCGCCATCTTCGAGTATCCGAATGCGCTGAACCGGTGCTTTTGCCGGCCCTGATCCACATGGTCGTGGTCATCCACCGAAGTGACCACCTTGTCCCGGAACCAGACATGCGAATCCTTGTGCACCAGCAGCGAATTCCGGAACAGGTCGAAATACTCCTCCGGACCCGAGTCCCCCTTGACGAAAGCCGCCATCTTGGCCCGTTCATCCGAGATCCCCAGCGCCGCGTCCAACCCGGTCACCTCCAGCCGGTCGAAAGCGAACTCCCGTCCGCCCGTAATCTCGCCGATAATGTAGAAATTGTCCTTGCCCGCTGTCTGAGCGAATTCGTGCACCACCGATGAGAAAAAACGCGCCGCCCCGGGATCCATGTGCTTCACGGTGTCCAGCCGGAACCCGTCGATATCCGCGAACGCAATCCAGAATTTGTACGCCTCGGAAAGCCTCCGCAAGGTAGGCGAGACCGAGTAGTCATCCACCTGATCCACGCCGTCCTTCATGCGCCGCTCCCCATGATGCAGGTCCTTCAATCCGAAGAAATCGCCGTCGGCGTATTCCGGGAAGTAGTCGAAGTTTTTGATGTACCCCTCCCTCGTGAACGCCGCCTCGTTCTGAAATTCCTCCGGCCAGATGGCCGCGTCCGGAAATGCTTTCGGATGCCCGGCAAGATCCACGGCGCCGAATGGAAGGGCCGCCGCGCCGGAGCTGTCCCGAAACCCCTTCACATCGTACTTGCCCCCGTTCCACGCCGGATCCCCGCTGTTGTAGCGAAACACATCCCCAGAGTGATTCAAAATAATGTCGAGGATCACCCGGAGGCCCATCTTGTGCGCCGAAGACACCAGGTTCCGCAAATCATCCCTTGTGCCGAAGTGCGGGTCCACATCGAGAAAATGCTGGATGCCGTAGCCGTGATACGAATTGTCGGCGTTCACCTGCTTGAAAATGGGGCTCAGCCACACTGCCGTCACCCCGAGCCGTCGCAGATAGCCGAGCTTCGATTCGATTCCCTTCAGCGTGCCGCCCGTGAACACCGTACCCGCGTCCCGCCATGCCGCGGCATCCGCCGCCGTCGTTACCGCGTTGCCGTTGTCCGCGGGCGTAAACGGCGGCGTGCTCCCCGCAGCCGCCAGGTTCCCCTGGTTGTCACGATACAGATTTTCTTTTCCGTCGGAAAACCGGTCCACCATCAGAAAATAAATCACTTCGTCTTCCCAACGGTCCGGAGATGGAAAGTAACTGCGGCCGGAGACGAGCGCAGTAAGATTGATTTCGCGCAGAGATTTCTCAGCCATGGCACCTATAAAGGTAGCGCCGATTTGCAGGAATGTCGTGACCGCAAAAGAAAGAAATTAGCGCAGGGTGACGTTGGCTTCGTTGCTCGCCGCCCCGTCCACCATGATCCGCAGCTTCACCACACCCCGTGGGGCGCCGTCCGGCACTTGCGCGTTCACCTGATACAACCCCGGCACACCCGGCGCCTGCCCGCTGAATACCACGCGAGCCTCCACACCGCCCGCCGTGATCACCGGTTTCCGCACCGTCTCATACAAATCGGTTTTCGGCGAAGGCTCCACCGGCCCCAGTCCCGTTCCGTAGATTTCCAGGTACTCCCCCGCCGCCGCCGGCCGCTCGGACGTGAGCAGCCCCGTCCCCGCCACTCGTACCGCGGCCTCACCCGTCGCCTGATTGAAGAACAGTCCAGGGGAGTTCGCAACCACCGGCACCCGCACTGCCTGCGACATCCCCAACGACGTGCTGACCACCACGTCCGCCGAATCCCCGGCAATCGTCGGGGGCACGCGGAAGTTGATCTGCCCGTCGCTCACGTAATAAAGCCCAGCCGCCTCTCCGTTGATCAACACCTGCACTCCCGCCAGCTTTTCCGGCCACGGCGTCGCCTTTGCCTCGGCGCTCAAGCCCCCTCCAAGGCTTCCCCCGAATATCACCGCCAAGCCTCCCGGTGTGATGCCCGGCGCGTAAGATGCCGCATTCAACACATAGGCGCTCTGGAAGCCCGGACGGCTGAGTGCCGTCACCGTCACCGCGTTCGCCGTGCCATCGAGCGTCGCGCGCATCGCCAGCACATCCGCCGTCCCCGGAATCCACCGGAACCGCGCCACGCCGTCCGCGTCCGTAACCGCGCTCGCCGGCGTCACGCTGCCCGTCTCCACCGCCGCGCGAATCGTCAATCCGGGATAAGGAATCAGGTTTATGTCCGTAGCCCGCACCGCGATCTGGTCCGGCAGCGCAACCCCGGAAGCCGTTACCACCTGCTTGTCGCCGCCCACAATCGCCAGTTTCACATCCGTCAATGCGCCGGCCACCTGCAGGCGCGCATGATCGGTGAGGTAGCGCGAATCAGACGGCTCCGCCGTGATCTCCTCCACTCCCGGACGCACCCCCCGAATGGTGAACGCCGCCTCCGTGGATCCCGCGGGAATTGTCACGCTCTCCGGCATCGATGCGGAGCCCGTCCCGGTCCTCAGCATCACCGTAAGATTCGCCGTCGCCGGCTCATCCAATGAAACCCGCGCATTCAGAGCCCCGCCGGCCGCCATGCCCGCCGCCGGCCACAACGATAGCTGCAAATTCTTCTTGAGCCCCGTCTCCATCGATGCCAGATCGGATGCGCTCTTCTGATAGAAGCCTTCGAAACTTGCCCGTAACTGGTCAACCTGCGCCAGGTCCGCCTGCGATGGTTCCGTGCCGTCCGGAACCACCAGAATCACCGCCATCCGGAATCGGCGCTGCGCCACCGTGGAATCCGGAGACCGCCTCCCCTCCGCCGCAATAATGTCATCCACCGTGATGTTCTGCCGCTCCCCGTTGAAGCTGACTCCCTTCCGCGGCGGATTCTCATTCGCAAAGCCCGTCCCCTTCACCAGAAACACCCCGGACACTTGCTCGGGAGGCCGGAAACCCATCAGATATTGATCGAGCGGCGAATACTGCTCCACTGTCGCAACCGTTGTGTAGCGCGGCGCCGTATTCTCGCCGTTGTCCTGGATGCGGTTGCCCTCGAGAAATGACGCCTCCGAGTTGAAGTTGAAACTCCAGTGCGCCAACCCCGCCCCCAGCATGGGACGCAGGCTATCGTCCGCCGGGTCGCGAATGCTCGCCAGCGCCAGGAACAAATGCCCCGTTTCATGCGCCAGAATCGTCAGCGGCGTGTCCCCTGTCGTGCCGCGCAAGGTCACCGGAGCATTCATGTCCCGCGGATAATTCGAAAGCGGCCCCATATTAAGAAAAGCCTGCATCCGGCGCGTAGACCCGTAAAGCGAACCCACATCCACCACCGTGTCCCCAAACCCTGCCCGGTTCACACTTCGCACCGTCAACTCCGTCGCCACCGCAAACGACCGCGCCGCAATTCCCACCGTGTTGTACACCGCCAGGTAGTCATACGAATCCTCGTGCGTCTGAAAAAAACGTTGCGCGAGCAAAACGGAATCGAGCGCATCCGCCACCGTAAACCGCTCCGCCACCGTCGAGGGAAACGGCCCCGTGTTTCCCTGGCTGAAACTCACCAGTTCAACACCCGTTGTCCTCCCCGGCGAGATCCCGATCACCGCTTCCCGCGCCGCCCCCGCATTCGGATAGGCGTACTCGAAATGCCCGTCCGGAAACAACCGCAATTGGAACGTCAACGTCGAGCGCGCGCCGAACTCCGGAATCTCCAGCCACGTCACCACCACGCGCGCCGGTTCCGTCAGCACGCTGACACCCTTTAGCGAGTGCGTCGGGTCGAGGTCATCGAACAACGGCGCGATGCGCGGCGGTCCCCCCGCAAGCAGCCCGATGGTCTTCGCCGCCGGGTTCGCGTCTCCCTCGGCGAACGTCACGTTCCCGTCCGAATTCACCCACATCTCCGAATACCGCTTCCCGTAAAACGGAAACGCGAACGGAATCGGGACGCGCCGTGTATCGTCGTCTCCCATCCCGCTCAGCAACCCGCCGTTCGCCGCCGCTTCGTCATAGCTCGAATCCACAGTCTCAAAGCGATATTGCGTGAACTCATTCGATGGCGTAAACGTAATTCCCTTCGAGGCAAGATTGAACGGATTGCGTCGAGCGATGACTCCTCCCGAATCGTACATCACGGCGATGTCGCCGATGTCCTTTCCCGACGGCCCGGCTGCCGCGCGTATGCCCATCCGCGCGCGCATCGCCATCGACCGGCTGTGGAGGAAGATCTCTTCTTTTGCGTTTCCGCGCTCGGTCCCGCACACCAGCATCGGTTGGCGCGCTTCGAGTGGAGTCCACAACAGGACCGCGGAGACGCAGGCGAGCAC
>JADLBG010000303.1 GCA_020847895.1 Bryobacterales bacterium | reverse complement strand
TGCTGATGGTGCTGAGCGCGTGTCAATCCCATGCGCCGCGGCCGGTTCCGATTGAATCTTCGGACATGTGCGGGCACTGCCGCATGGCGATCTCGCAAAAGCAGTTCGCGGCCGAGGTATTCGATGCTGGGGAGAACGTCGTGAAGTTTGACGACATCGGTTGTATGCTCCGGTGGCTTACCGGCGAGGAGAAGCAGGCGGCTGCCGTGTACGTTGTAGACTATGCCAGCCGGGAGTGGCTGGAGGCCAGGACAGCAATGTTCGTTCGCGCGAAAAAGATCTCAACGCCGATGGGCGGCGGCATTCTTGCTTTCGGCGGACGGGCTGAGGCGGAGGCAGCGGCAAGAAAATTTGGGGGCACGGTGGCGGCGTTTTCGGATTTACTTCGGGACAAGGCAGCATGGAACTCAACGCAATCGCACTAATTGCGCGGCAGGAAATGACGGTGTGCGCGCGGAGCCGCTGGCTGGTTGGATTTGCGGCGGTGTTCGGCGTGCTCTCGCTCGCCATCGCATATTTCGGCACGGTAACCGCCGGCGCCGTCGGGATACAGGGATTCGAACGTACAGCCGCGAGCCTGGTGAGTCTTGTGCTGTATCTGGTTCCCCTGTTGGGGCTGATGCTCGCCGGCTTTCACATTTCCACGGAGCGGGCGGAGAATGAATTGCTGTTTTCACAACCCGTGGCGCGCCGCGACATTCTATTTGGGCGCCTGCTGGGGATGTTCGCAACCATGTCGGGGGCGATCGCCGCGGGCTTCGGCCTTTCAGGCGGTGTGATCCTGGTGGAGGCCGGCTCGGATGGAGCGCTGCGCTTTCTCGGAGTGATGGCGCTGACGCTCCTTCTTACGGCGGTGTTTCTGGCGATGGGGGCGGCGATCGGGCTGATGTCAAAATCGCGCGCGCAGGCGCTAGGGGCCGCGTTGGGCGCGTGGTTCTTCTTCGTCATCTTTTATGATCTCGCGGTGATGGGGATGACGTTCGTGCTGCGCGAGCGCACGGCGAACAACATGATTTTTCTCTCGCTTTTCGGCAATCCCGTGGGGCTGGCGCGCGTGCTGAGTCTGACAACGCTGAGCGATCCGGCCATATTCGGACCCGCGGGAGCGGCACTGCTGAAATTTTTGGGCGGGACGGTTCAGGCCTATTCGGCGCTGGTGCTGGGCCTGTGCGCATGGATTATTGCGCCGCTGGCGCTTGCCGCGCGAATGATCCGCCGAATGGATCTGTAACCGGACAGGACAGCCTCGCCGGGGTATCCTCCGGGCGCGCCGAACGATAAGGTGGCAGGGAGCACTCCGATGGACAATTGGACAAGACGCACGTGGATGGCGAGCAGCGCCGGGATGGCGCTGGCCGCTTCCCTTCCCCGGCGGGATCTGCTGCGGAAAGGGTTTCCGGCGGACTGGCTGGCGGCGCATTTGATAAAGCGCGAGAACTGGCATCCGTTTCCGAGGGCGGCGGAGCGGCGGGGATGGGAGGAGTTGCCGGCGGATGCGCGGAAGGCGGTGACGGCGGCGGGCGAGGCGTGTTTGCACACGAACTGGCCGGCGCTTCCGGCGACGCTGTTTCTGGAGTTTGCGCGGAACGGGAACCGGTCGCACTACGAACGCGTGCGGGACGCGCGGCGGAACAAACTGCGGGACCTGGTGATGGCGGAGTGCGTGGAGTTCCGGGGGCGGTTTCTTGACGATCTCGCGAACGGAATCTGGACAACGTGCGAGGAGACGTACTGGGGTCTCCCGGCGCACGTGGGGGTGCAGAAGGCCGGCGTGGGGCTGCCGGATGCGGCAGAGCCGACGGTGGACCTGTTCGCGGCGGAGACTTCGGCGCTGCTCGCCTGGGCGCTATACCTGCTGGGTCCGAGCCTGGATGATGTTTCGCGGCGCCTTCGCGAGCGCATCCTTTTCGAGACGGACCGGCGGATTCTGACGCCGAACCTGGAGCGGGAGGATTTCGGCTGGATGGGGTTTTCGGGGAATCCGGTGAACAACTGGAATCCGTGGATCAATTCCAACTGGCTGGCGACGGCGCTGCTGCTCGAGAGGGACGAAGAGCGGCGGCGGCGGACGGTGGGGAAGATTCTGCGCTCGCTGGACAATTTTCTGAACTCGTATCACGACGATGGGGGGTGTGACGAAGGGCCGAGCTACTGGTTCCGGGCGGGCGGGTCGTTGTTCGATTGTCTGGAGTTGCTCTATTCGGCGACGGGTGGGGCGTTGGATCTGTATGGGAATCCGCTGGTGAAGGAGATCGGGCGCTACATTTACCGGGCGCATATTCACGACGATTACTTCATCAACTTCGCGGACGCCTCGGCGCGGCTGAAGATGGAAGGGGACCTGGTGAACCGGTATGGGCGACGGATTGGGGACGAGAAGATGGCGGCATTCGGGGCGTATGGAGCGGAGGGACAGGATGTGGCGAAGGCGGGGAGCATCGGGCGGCAGTTGCCGGCGCTGATGAACCTGGAGGCGCTGCGCAAGGCTCCGCGGTCGCAGGCGCTGGTGAGGGATGTGTGGCTGGCGGGGATACAGGTGATGGCGGCGCGGAGGAAGGATGGGTCGGCGGAGGGGTTGTACCTGGCGGCGCAGGGCGGGCACAACGCGGAGAGTCACAATCACAACGACGTGGGGAACTTCATTGTGTACGCGGATGGCGAACCGGTGGTGATCGATGTGGGTGTGGAGACGTACACGGCGAAGACGTTCAGTTCGCGGCGCTATGAGATCTGGACGATGCAATCGGCGTATCACAATCTGCCGGCGATCGGCGGCGTGATGCAGAGCGCGGGGCGGGAGTACGCGGCCAAGGATGTGACGTATCGCGCCGATGATGGGATGGCGGAGTTTTCGCTGAACCTCGAGGGGGCTTATCCGGAGGCGGCGGGGCTGGCGAGATGGAAGCGGGTGCTGCGGCTGGACCGGGGGAAGAACGAGGTGGAGTTGCGGGACCGGTACGAGTTGCGGAAGAAGGTATCGCCGATCACGTTGACGCTGATGACTCCGCGGGCGGCGCAGGTTACGGGTCCAGGGCAGTTGCGGCTGGGCAATGTGCGGATTGGATATGAGGGCGTTTCGTTCGCGGTGAAGGCGGAGGAGATAGCGATTCGCGATGCGCGGCTGCGGGGGGCATGGGGGGAGCGATTGTATCGCGTGCTGCTAACGGCGGAGAATCCGGCGAAGAGCGGGGGCTGGACGCTGCGATTCACGCAATAGAGCTTTCAGCTTTCGGCTTTTAGCTCTCGGCTTTCGGCTTTCAGCCCGCTACCCTTTGGTGTGCCGGAGGCGCGAGACGGTTAAGCTGAAGGTATGCCGGCTCTGCATGTCCTTTTTCCCGTGGATTTCTCTCCCCATTGCCGTTTGGTTACGAACGTGGTGGCTGCCTTTGCGCGGCGGTTTGGCGCGGAGGTAACGATTCTGCACGCGCTGGACCTGCCGCCGGGGGCTTACGCGGATTGGATCGCATTCGTGAACCTGGTGGATCTGGAGAGCATCAAAGCCCATATGCGGAGGCAGTTGGAGTGGTTCGGAAGAGAGCAATTCGCGGGAGTGAACGTGAACCGCGTGCTGGTGGATGGGAGCGCGGGTCCGGCGATTGCGGAGTATGCGAAGCTGCGCGGGGCGGATGTAGTGATGATGCCGACGCGGGGGTTGAACAAGTTCCGGGAGTTGCTGCTTGGGTCGGTGACGGCGCATGTGCTGCATGAGGCGGAGTGCCCGGTGTGGACGGAGGCGCACAGCGCGATGGAGACGGAACCGGCGGCGGAGTTCCGGAAGGTCTTGTGCGCGGTGGACTTGTCGCAATCGACGGAAGGCGTGCTCGGGTGGGCCAAACGGCTGGCGGACGGTTATGGCGCGACGCTGCGGGTGGCGCATGTGTTGGACAAGGGCGGAACGGAGGCGGAGATGAGCGCCCGGCAGCGCTGGAGCGCGTTCGCGGGCGGCGGGGGCATCGAGATCCGAACCGGACACGTGAGTGATGAGATTTGCGCGGCGGCGAAAGAGCATGGCTCCGACCTTGTGGTGATCGGGAGAGGGGCAATCCGGGGGAGGCTGGGGCGGTTCCGGGGTCATGCGCAGGCGGTGATTCGCAAGTCGCCGTGCGCGGTATGGAGCGTGTAGACGGCCAGCCTCAGGGGAAGAAGTAAAGCACGTCGGGGCGGACGCCATGGTTGGCTTCGGCGCACGGACCGCACGCGGATTTGTATTCGGGATAGGCGGCGTGGATGACTTCGGGGATGCGCTTGGGGTGGTCGGGAGCGTGGTAGGCGGAGATGGCCATGCGGGGTTTGAATTTCGCGAGGGTGGCGCGCGCGCCGAGCAGGGCGTTGGGTTCGGCGCCTTCGATATCCATCTTGATGTAATCGACGCGCTCGAGTTTCAACTCGCCGACGAGTTTGTCGATGGTGGTGAGTGGGACGCGCTCGACGTGGTCCCAACCCTGTTTGTCGATGATGAAGCTGTCGGCGGCGGAGTTAGTGGGGTCGATGTGGAGTTCGAGGATGTCATCTTTGTTCCAGACGCCCTTGGGGTAGACGATGACACGGCCGGCGGCGATTTCCTCCGGGAAGTTGCGGCGAAGGCATTCGATGTTTTCGGGGGCGGGCTCGATGGCTACGATTTTGGCGGCTCCGGCGCGGAGAGCGTGGCGGGTGAAGACGCCGACGTTGGCTCCGCAATCGAGGACAATTTCGCCGGATTTGACGCCATGTCCGTCGCGGCCGTAGATGTCCCGCGCCTGTTCAGCGAGGTTGAAGGGAAGGACGTACTTGCTGCGGGTGGGGATCCAATACTTGCCGTTGGGGGTGTCGTAGAGGGAGAAACCCTTGTCGTCTTCCTGGAGCAATTTGCTCGCGCCGAGGATCTGGTCTTTGGTGGAAATCTGGCGTTGGAGTTCGGCGTCGCTTTGGATGGCGTTCGCCATGGGGCAGGCGGGACTGCGGCCAAGCAGGACCCAGGCGGCGAGGCGCGCGGGCGCATAGAAGTAACAGGCGACGCCCACTGCCAGGACGGCCAGGAGGAGGATCTTCTTCATTCACCGTGAATATAGCATCCGGGCCGCGGAGGATGCGGTGCGACTGGCGAGGTTCCACGGAGGTTGCGTTATGAACGGAAGGATGCCGCGGCAGTGTCTATACACTGGACGAACTCCTCGCCCAATGCAACCCCAAGGCAGCGCGGCGAAATCCGGCTGACCCGAAGTGCCCGTGGTGCTCCCTATCACCAGCGGCGGGAGTTTCGCGCGGACGGCCGGGTTCGTCGCCCTGACCGGTTCCGGGACGAAGTCCGCGTGGTTCGCTGCGATCAGCCTCGCGCGCTCGATCTCAAAGCACGCGGGGGCAAGAAGGTGAAGAGCGTTCCCGCCGCGATTATGGAAGACGTGCTGGCGAGACTGACTGCGATTTTCGAGTGAGCAGCGGGTGACGGCGGCGCGCTTCAAAGCGTGGAATCAGCGGGCGGCGTAGACGGCGGCGTAGATGGCGCGGCCGCCGCCGCGGAGGTCGCGGCCGTAGGAGATGGTGAGGGTCATAGCTCCGGTGAGCCTGACTTTGGTCTGAACGCCGGCATCGGCGAACCAGGAGCGGGCGGGGAAGCGGTTATGGAAGTCCTGAATGCGGGCGATGTCGAGAAACGGGCCGCCGGTGACGCGGAGCAGGGTGTATTGGAATAGCTGCTTGTCGAGTTCGGTGTTCGAGAGGAAGTAAGACGGGGCGATGGGGGCGCTGCCCTTCTTTCCGGCGCGGGTCCCGGCGTGCCCGCGGAGCCAGAGATCGTTGTCGCGCTCGACGCCGAGGAGGAACAGTTCGTCGAAGGGGGCCTGACCGATGGTCTTGCCGGCACGGGCCTGGGTGTTGATTTCGTAATCGCTGCCGCGGGGCTGGGGAAACCAGCGCGCGGCGAGTTTTGCCTGACCCTGGGAGTAGAGGCCGCCATGGGCGGAGAAGAGGCGAGCGAGGTCCCATGTGGCTGCGCCATCGAGGGTGAAGCGATGCTCGGGGAGGTCGAGCAGGCGCAGGGTGGCGGCGGCGCGGTATTTCGCGGAGAAACCGGCGGCGAATTCCGGGGTTCCGCGGAAATGGCGCGAGGCGGCGATAAGGGCCATGGTCCAGGAGAAGCGGCCGGTGGGAATGGCGCGGAGGGTAGCGCCCGCTTCGATCCTGGTCATGCGGAAGTCGGCGGGGGTGTCAAGATTCCAGGCTTCGGCACGAGCATCGGCATAGAGCGTATAGCGCCATTTGGGATCGCCGCGAAACGGGGCGGAGAAAGAGGATAGGATTCTCCGTTTTTGCGCATCCCACCGCAGGAGATTGGACCAGTTGCCGCCGCTGCCGGCGACATCGCGGAAATCGGCGTAGAGAGTTTGGTAGGGGAGGCCTCCGGCGGCGGCGGCGATGCGGAGCCAGGGTGAGGGGTTCGCCCAGTGGAGGATGGCATCAAACTGCTCTTGCGGCTTGGCCTGTAGTTCGAGGTTGTAGGCGGTAAAGAGGTGGAGCGCGTCGAGCCGCGCCGTGGTGGTCTGGTAGTCGCGGAGTCTGAGGAGAGCAGCGGGGGAGAATGCCATGGCGCGGTCGAGCAGTACGGCGTGGGTGGGCGATGGCGGGTCAATGGATACGGCACCAAGATGGGGTTTGCCGATGCGGTTCCAGTATTTGAGTGCCGCCTCCTTGTTCTGATCGAGGAAGTAGAGCGTACCGAGGAAATCATTGCCGTATGGATCGTGGGGGTCGAGGCGCAGAGCGTGATGGAGATAGCGTTTGGCGGAGGCGCGGTTACCGTTGCGGTAGGCGATGCCGGCAAGTTCGAGGGGATAGCGCTTGTCGGATGGGGAGTTCGCCCAGGCGGCTTCGAAGATCCGGCGGGCGGCTTCCCACTGTCCGGCGCGGGCGAGTTCCAAGCCCCGCTGGTAGTCGTCCACGTTCCAACCGGCGAAGAACAAGAGTAGCGGAGCGATCACCGCAGATCCCGGGGGACGGCGAGGAGGGTCCAATTTTTGCCGGCGGTCCAGCTTTTGAGGAAGGCGGGGCGGTCGAGTTTGCGGAGTTTGCGATCCGCTGGATCGTTGACGGAGACTGTGGAATCATCGATGCCCGCGACCACGACATAGTGGCGAGGGCTGCCTCCCAGGCATACGATCAGCGGGCGGCCCTTGGCGAGGTGATTTTCGAGATCCTGCCATTCGCCGCGAAAGGCGAAAGCGCGGAAGCCGTTCCGGTCGAGGTACCGAACCATGGCGCTCTCATAAATGCCTTGAGCCTGAGGCGAATAGAGTTCGTCGAGAATCCGCGCCGGGTTCGCGGGCTTGTGCCAGTATTGCATCACCATGGCGAGGACAGCGGCGCCGCAACCATTTTCTTGCTGGCGCAGGAAGGGGACATCGAGCCACACGGCCTGCGCCGCGAGAAGAATTGCCGGAAGGGGGGTCACCTGGCCACGATGACGAGGATGATCACCGCGGTGGCGAGCGCGATGACGATGTAGGTGAGCTGTTGATTGTTGAGCGCGCCGGCGGCGAGGTCGGCTTGGGCCTTGTCCGTGCGGGCGGCAAGACGCGCGAGTTCGTCATCGCTCAACAGAGCCACGGCCTGCTTCACCTGCTTGCTGTCGATCTTGACGGTGCGGAGGGCCTTTTGGACGGGTTCCCGGGAGAAGAACTCGCGCACGCCGGCGAGCCGGGTTTGACGCGCCTCCGAGGCGGAAACGATCTGCCGGTGCAACTCGGTGAGCGGAACAACGTGATTCTCCGCGGCGTAGGTGGTCATGACCGGAACCACCGCGCTCAACACCCAAACGACTGCGTTCCGCATTCCCTGGGAAAGGAACATCCGGATACCTCCTGGTTATATACGTTGAATCCTGTAATGCTTTGCCTTGAGCTGATGCGGGGAGGCGCTCAGAGCGGACGTCTTTGTTTCAGTTTATCATCCACGCCTGCCGAATACGGCCTGGTTGACGACGCGGCCTTTCACGTCGCGGTGCTCGATGATGAGCGAGTTGTCCTTACCGGCGGGATTGACGCGCGCATAGACGAAGCCGCCTTTGATGCGGAGGAAGCGGTGATAGCGTTTGTCCTCGCCTTCACTGGGAGGCGCGGCGTGCGCGTCGCTGGCGGGGCCGCATGGTTTTCGCGGGGCCGTCGGGCATGTTGTTCGCGGAGCGGCAATCGCGGGCTTCGGGGAGCCAGACCTCGAGATCGGCGCCCCAGCGGAAGCGGCGGTAAAGCGGCTCACGCGGGATGGGAGAGGGCACTTGCTCGCGGAAGATGGGCTGGCCTCTTTCGAAGGTGAAGGGGGCCTGCTTTGGTGGTTTCATGCCCGGCCAGCAGTCATCGGAGACAGTGTCGTGGTCGTCCTTCTGCCAGTAGCCGGGAATGGTGCGGAGGCAGGAGAAAAGCGAGGGGAGGCTGTACATGCGCGCCCAGTGGTAGCAAGCAGTAGCTTCGCCGTTGACGACGGGGTCGAGAACGAAGGCATCCTTGCCATGGCCGCGCCGGCGCACGCCATTGTCGAGGCGAAAAAGCGGTACTGGTTCCGCGGGTCCAGATAACGGCCGACTCCGGGGTGACCTCGCCAATCTTCAGACCGGTGGCCTGATGGGGCTCCGGCGCTGGTTTGCCATACAGCGAAGCAGCGGCGAGCGCGCCTAGCAGTTCCCGCCTTGTGGATGCCCTGGTGAAAGCAGCATATCCAAAAACGGACGGGACCGCCATCCCGGTATAATCACGTCCGATGGCATTCACGAAGGAATCCTCCGCCGGCATCCTTCACCTGCATACGTACTTTCTGTTTCCGTTCTCGATTGAGAAGAGCGCGGTGATGGAGCACCATCCGGATGCATGGAGGGGGAAACTGCACTGGATGGACGGGCTGGACGAGTGGCTGTCCGGAAGCAAGCGGACCGCGGAGTCGGCGGTGTGTGGAGCCGTGGGTCCGTGGAAGCGCGCGGCCTATCGCACCTTCGAACTGGACTCGCCGGCCTACCAGGACATGGTGTTTTTCCACCCCTACGTAAGGCGGGTATTCTTCGATACGGCCGGCGCGGCGGCATCGAGAGAGAGTCTGCTGCGCTGCTATCACATTCCGCTTAAAGACAAGGAGGTTTACTTTGAGGCGGAGGATTTGAAGGGGCGATCCGCGAAGACACAGATCACGGACCTGCGGCTGTTTCTCTTCGCCAACGGCATAGGGATTCTCAGCATCGGCGTGGAAGCGTTCGGGCTTTCCTCGGCTGATGCGTTGTGGATCAACGAGTCGATGCGGAAGGTGTACCCATCCTCCTTGCGGCAGTTGCGGGAGGGCCGTTTCCCATCGCGCATGGCGTTTACACACAAACAGGAAGGGGAGAGCCGGACGATTGTGGAGGAGCGCTTCGAGAAATGCCTTGGGATGAAAGGCTTCCTGCCGCCGCTGTCGAAGACCATCACGGCGCTGCTCTACTTCGCCGACTACGATTCCCAGGAGTTCGAGCCGGTGCTGGACGAGCGGATGATCGTCTATACGTATGCGGCCATTGAACCGGGAAGCGTGATGGAAACGTACGCGGCTTCCGAGGAATACAAGATTCTCCTGAGCCGGTTTCTGTACGTGGACCGGGATGGAGACGACTACCGGTATGACCGCTATTTCGTGCGCCAGCAGATGATGCGGCAGCTTTACACGCGGTGGGCGCATCAAGGCACGTATTACGGCTTCACGAGTTACAGCAACATCACGGTTTGCCTGGGCAACTTCGATTGCGACGAGCATCAGTTGATGGAGGGCTTTCTCATTCACCGCATGTTCGACGGGAGGTATTACCTGATGGCGCTGGTGGCGTTGTTCTACCGGGTCACGCTGCTGCACTTTGCCGAGGTGAGCGCGGATGTTTCGAAGACCCTGTACCTGGACCAGCAGGACGACAAACTCACGTTCGAGAATATCCGGCTGGCGAATGCGCTGCGGGCGGACTTTCTGCACTTCGCCAATTACTGGTATTTCGACGAACTCGCGAACAAGGAGGAGGAGATTGACCACTTTCTGCTGCAGTGCCGCGAATACCGCACCGACACGATGAAACGGGACATTGAGGAGGAGGTGGAGAAGCTGAATGCTTCGCTGCACAATTACTTCCAGTTCCGGAATACGGAAGCGGTGAACCGGCTGGCGATGCTGAGCCTGATCTTCGGCGCGGGCGCGATTTTGACGGGGTTTTTCGGGATGAATTTCGGGCGGGAGTTCGGGAAGTTGTTCTTCGAAGCGGATCCGCGGGCTCCGTGGGTGCATTATGGCGCGGTGACGAGCGTGGTGTTGCTGGCGTTCGGCGCGTTGATGTTCGGGACGTATGTGGTGGTGTCGAACTGGACGGATTACCGGTCGATTTTGCTGCCGCGGCGGCAGCAGCAAGGGAATCGGGGGAAGACGTGAGGGCTGGCTGAACGTTGATGTGGGATGATTTTCAGAGCCGTGCAGGGCCAAGTTCCGAGTCGACGATCCGGACGGAGCTGCTGAAGGCACCTCCGCGGGATGGGCGTTTTCCAGCCAAGTGGCGGGTTAGGCAACTCGCAGTAACGTCATACTTGACGGTCACCGGTGTGACCGTTGGCGTTCCAGCCATGCGCGGGGTCGTTGATGGGCCCTTCTGATGGATATTCCAAGTCGTAAACTTCGTGGAACAGGATGTCGCAACCGTTACACGCCTCTACGGTAGCATCCACCGGGCGCGTATCTCCGGAAACCACGATTACGCGGCCGGCTGTCTCGATTCGATAACCGAAGGCGGGACCGATAACCTCGCTGTCTTTGTGCTCCACCCGAAAGGCTTTCACTTTCATGTTGGCGTCACCGTACGCAGTGTCGGACGAACTCCAAACGTGAGCCACAAACTCTCGTCCAAAGGGCGGCTTGATGTGATTCATCATTTCGGTGATTCGTGATGGTTCGCCCTTTGGCCACTTGGAACAACACGCGCTTGACCGGCACGCCCGGCAGCGTGGAGGCACGCAGGTGAGAAGCATTAGGACAAGCGGTCGCCTGGGGCATAGATCCAAGCCACGGTCTCGTAGATGTTCTGCAACTCGATCGCACCGGCGACACTGGTGACTTTCACCGGCTGATCGCGGAGAACATAATCTTCCTCGAACAGATCACCCGAGTTTGGCGGAAGGGCCGGGGTCCGGTCCGCAAAGATGGGCCACGCAAGGGCTGGACGAACCACCGAACTCCACCGCGTCATATCCATTTGTGCGCCTCCGGCTACGGTCAGCACCCCGGTTGAGACACTCGGCTCGACGGCCATGAGCAGGGTTCCGAGGTTGCCACCGTAAGAGAACCCGTGATAGTGGATGCGGTTCGGGTCGAGGTCGGGAGATCCATCCCCATCGAGGTCGATTCCGGCCTGGATCGCCCTCACAAGCTGTAACAGATCCACCACGGTCTGCCTGTTGCAGTCCGCAGGAAATCGCAGCCTTCGTACGCGGCGATGGTTCCGTTCCGGTCCACATCGGCGCCTCTGCCGCCGCTGCTCAACTCTGTTACCGTGCCGTTCTTCTCGGTGATCACCAGCCGGCTTTCCGGTCCGTATCCGTTGCCGGCGATATTGATTGCGATCGTTGCGTACCCTTCGGCCGCCACTGCCTGAGCGATGCCTTGACCCGTCGGCTGGAACTTGTGTCCCGGCAGGCCGTGCAGTGCAATGACAACCGGATACCCGCCGGCAGGCTTGGGAGTAGCCGGGAGCGTGGCTTGGAAGAAGATCTCTTCGGTCCTGGACGGCGGAACCATTGCCGTTGCCGTCGGAACTCTGGGGATCATCAGAAAACGGTTGGGAGTCCACAGTGGTTTGTCCTGTTCCACCAGGTAGCTCGGAGAGCGATACGAGCCAAACATGATAGACCCGATACCGGCCAGCCGGGCAATGCCCAAGGTCGAGTTGGTGAAGCCCGCGAGACTGACCGTCGTCTGCTGCCGGTGCACCACGGATTGAATGTCCGTGGCGGCGAAGACGCTCCGCGGGCCGGTGAGCCGCACCGCCGTCGGCGTCAGAGGCAGCAGGTCGCGCACTTTCTCAATCCATGCAGTGGCGCTCAGCGTCGTGAAGGTGGACGCCGACACGATGCGCTGCGTGCCGCCCAACCACTCGCCAAGAGCAAAGAGGACCGAGAGGCGGCCGGCAAGATCCCCGCAGTATGCGCTGTCCGGCTGGGTAATACACCGGAGGAACGCCGGGTCGGCCTCAACGGCGTTGCCGCGGGTATCCAGGACGGCGCTGGTAACCACCAGGGCGTAGCGGCGGTGCTGGTCCAGGACATTGTCAGGTTTGGCGTAGAGAGTAAAGGTGGCCGGGTCCCAGACGAGTTGGTTGATCGGGATCGGCGTCCCGGTGTAACTGGCGCCGGACTCCTCAAAGGTCATGTTGTCGAGCGCCACCAGAAAGACGCCGCGCCGGAGCGAGTCGAGGTCCACCGGCGCCGAAAAGCGCACATGCAAACGCGGGTTCACATTGAACCCGTCGTACTCGTTAAGGATCTGCGTTTGCGCGCAGGCGGAAACCTGCGTGGCGCAGTCGGGCAGCGGGAGGTTGATCCGGCGGCCGGTCTTCTGGTTCCAGTCCACGATGGTAAGGGCGTCGCTGGGAAACGGACCAATCTCCGGAGAGGAAGGTTCGAACCGCACGGTCACTCCGGCGGCCTGCGCGTAGGCGCTGATTAGAATACCGAGCGACAAGGCTCTCAGTTGATTTGGCGGATACATAATAAAATCTCCTGATTCAGATGGGAATTCTTGGGGGGAAACCGGGCCGCGGGAGGCGCGGCCCCAAGTGCCGGCACAAGACGCGGAAACTCAGTTCAACCGCCTCACACCGACAATCGTGTGGGTATCTGCCCCAATTCCAGCTACCTCGGCAATTCCGCTGTCGCCGGAGAGGATGCCGCCGATGGAGTCACGGAGGATGAAAGTCGATGGCGACGTGGTCGTGAACTTCGATGCGTCCGTCCCGGTGATCGTCGCATGCAACGCACGAGTGATCCCAATCGCCCGGGCGGTAGACTTCCCTTCGATGAAGTTCTTCGAAACGACAACGCCCGCCCCGGTCCAGGTGTTGTCCGGCAATGCCTGTCCCCTGTTCGTGACCGTGAGGAGTTGGCCAGCCTCGCACCAGACATGATTCCCGGAAACGATATAGTCCGCCATTCTGCCATCCACCCCGTCTCTGATATAGTCCGCCAGGGAGATGGCGATTCCGTTATTCAGGTAGAACTGGTTCTTCGATATCAATATGGTGCTCAGCCCCACGTCTCTCCCCGCCTGTTCGGTCCATGGCCTGCCGCTTCGAATGTATTGCTCGATCCAGACCAGCGGATACCCTGCGTTACAACCGTGGAACGTGTTGTGAGCAACTTCCAGGGCGCTGTTGTCAAGGTTGAAAATCTCCATTGCCAAACAGGCCCGTTCAAAGGTGTTTCCGTCTTCCGGACCGCCCCCGATCATGTTGAGCCGGTTCCTGACGCGCTGAATGGTCAGTCCGGATGCCATGTTCTGGAATCTTGTCGATGCGACGCGCAGCCCCCCATCGATGAAGTTCGGAGCCAACCCCCAGAACACCACCCCCCAATGCAAGTTCGTTTTGTCCTCGCCCGGCTGTCCGTCAAAGAAGTTGCCTTTCGCACCCTCGAAACTGCACCGCTCAACGTCCAAATCCGCACGCTCTCCGGCGACGTAGACCAACGCCAGCATGTGTGTGGCGGGATTTGGTCCGGGAAAGCCGGGGTTATTTTGATATGGCTTGACCGGGTTCTCACTGAGCACCCGGAACCCTATGTCGGAAATCTTGATGCTCCCGTTGATGAAACTCCAGAGATTGGGGTAGACGTAGCTCGGGTCCGGGTACTGGCTGGTGGTGAAACTCTCCTGCATGTCCAGCGTGCCGAACGGTTCAACCAAGGTCGTGTTGCTTCCGGCGCCACGGATGACGCCGCGAAATCCTTTTGTGTAAACCTGCCTGGTCCGATAGACCCCGGCCGCGAAGTCGACGATGCAGTCGCTGTCCGTGGCGCACCGATCTAGCGCCGCTTGCACAGCAGCCGTATCGTCACCACCGGAAGGAGTGAGCTTGTGAATTCCTGCAAACAATGTGCCGGTCGAAATCAGCGCTGCAATCGTAGTCAGTCCGTAGTTCATAATCCTTGCCTCCCTTGGATTTGGGGCAGTGCTTGCACTGCCTTGGAGGCGAGGTTAAAACCGGAAGCCGGATCGGACAATCCCCGGGAAATATGCGCGAGGTAACTTTCTGATAATCGTCCAAGTTATTGAAAAGATTATAGAACCTTACGCCAAGCGGGGGCGTGGCATCCCAATTCAGAACGATTTCTACCGGCCACACGTCCCATGTAGCCGCGGGCAACTACTGTCTGCCGGGTAGAGTTCCATCCCAGTTGAGGACAATCTCCACCGCCCGGCCGCGGGGTTGTTTCTCGGCGAAGGTCGCCAGCAGGAGACGCTTGCCATCGGGGTGGAGGTCCCAGACCCGTCCCGCGAAGGGTGATGGGAAGAACGGGCCTTCAAACAGCTTCCTCTGAGGGCCGATTCCCGGGATGTCTGAGGAAAGATCAATTTCAACGCAGAGCAGTCTGCCGCCGGAGGGACTCCTGAAATACAGTCGCTTTCCGTCACGTGACCAGATTGGCTCCCACCCTCCCCCTTCGGAGACTTTCCAGGCACGACCAGGATTGGCGAAGGGGCGGATTACCACATTCTTCTCCTTGCTCAAGGCGTTGGTGACCGTTGCCACCCAGCGGCCGTCCGGAGAGAAGTCCGGCATGAACTCTTCCTGATCTGAGTTCCCGAACCGTGTGCTGCCCGCGCCTGGCGTCCGCAGGTCGAGCAGACGCAATTCGATCTTGGCCCCCGACTTCTTCTGAGATGCGAACAGCAGCCACTTGCCATCGGGAGAAACCGATCCGGCGATTTCCAGTTTTGCGCCCGAGGTGAGCCGCTGCGGTTCGCCGCCTCCATCGGCTCGGATTCGATACAGGCTGAAGCTGCCGCTCCGGTCAAAGTCGGCGCTGATCACCAGTTCCCTGTTGTCGGGCATCCAGGCGGACCAATACGCATTTCCGTGGCGCCCTGTGAGCCTCCTCCGCACCCCGGACGCGATGTCGTAGACCCAGATGGCGACGCCGCCTTCCGGGCCGGCGGCTTCAAAGTAGCTGATTTGCCGGCCATCCGGAGATATCCTGGGGTTGTTGAGGAAATGCGGCAGCGGTGAGCTCCGATCGATCTCCCCCTTCCAGTTAACCCAGGCCCGGGGGCCGACGGGGTGTTGCGGCGCGCCCTGAATATACGCCAGGTGTCCATTGGCGGAGACCGCATAAAACGAGGCGCCCCATTGGGTTTCTTGTGCCACTCCTTCCATCACCTTCGACGGCTCTCCTTTCACATTTAGCCCGTCAGCGTCGAACGGGACCGAATAGAGATTCCCCTGCCAGGCGTAGACCAGATGCTTCGTCCGCGGCAAATACCGCGCCGCCACTCCCGGCCGTATGAGCGGCTTGCGTATTCGGGAGGCCAAGTCCAGACCTTGCAGCGCCGATGCTTCGTTGCTGGTCCAGGCGGAATAGATCAGTTTTGTTCCGCCGGGCAGGACCTCCGGGAAGGAGTGCTCCCGGTCGACTGCACCGAGTTCATTGCCGTCGGAGGTGACATTGGTCAGCCTGTCGGTACTGCCGTCCGCGCGGCGGCACATCAGGCCTGAGCCGCAGTCGCCGAACCAGAGCCGTCCGTCCGTGCTCTGGTGAATGCCGAAGAAAGTGAGGTTTACTCCGTGGAGTTTCTCAGCGATCCCACCTCCCACCGGCAGGCGTTTCAACTGCCGCTCGTTGATGTCGGCGAACACCAGCGACTTGCCGTCAGCGGAATAGACCGGGGCGCGTGCCGATTCGCTGCCGGCAACCGATTCAAACTGCGGATCGCGCAACTTTCGGCGGTACAGGCGGACGGTCTTGCCTTCCCGGGCGACAACGACGATCTCAGAGCCGTCCGGGGAGAAGGCCACGGGCGACCCGGAGAAGCCGACATCGGCGAATTTCAAGTTCTCGGGCAGCGCCAGGGAAAACCTGACTGGTTCACCAATCTTGTCCCGCGATGCGGGCAACCAGATGGCGAAACCGATGGCCGCCACGCCCGCCGCGGCCACCGCCGCCCACCGCAGGTTTCGGCCCCTGGTTTTCGACTCCTTCCGGACTTCCTCGAACTGAGGCTGCGGCATCACCGCCACGGGACTAGGCTTGTGCGTCTCCCGTGGATAAACGGATTCGACCTCAGCCAGGAACCGGTAGCCCACCTTCGGCAATGTCTCGATGTAGCGCGGCTCATCGGATGAATCGTTGAGTACTTCCCGGATCTTCTTGATTGCGTTGTTGAGCCCATGTTCGAAGTCCACGAACGTCTCCGCGCCCCAGACTCCGGCGCGGATTTCATCGCGCGTCACCACTTTCCCCGCGTTCAGCAGTAACTGCTTGAGGATCTGTGCCGGCTGCGGCTGGAGTTTGAGCCGCACTCCCTGCTTGCGGAGCTCGCCGGATTCCCCATCCAACTCGAATGAGCCGAAGCGGAACAGCAGTGGAGATTCTGGTGCTGGCAGCATATTGCCACGAGTATACTTGACAGAACGAATCGGGAGCTCGGCAACGAGGCCTCAGTGAGGTCTCGGCTTGCTGAAAGAGGTCCTGCAACGCATCGTGCGCGCAATTTCCCGCAAAGATCCAGCCCGTATGACCGGGCATCGCTCGCACAGTATTTTTGCGAGACTGAAGACAATGAGCAACCTGGAGATCTGGCCGCCGCTGCCGCTGCACGAATGGGAGGATACATACCGTACCCTCCACATGTGGACACAGATCGTCGGAAAGATCCGTATGGCCTTGTGCCCGCCCATGAATCATTGGTGGCACGTCACTCTGCGGGTCAACTCTCGCGGTCTGACGACCGGACCTGTGCCTTACCCGCCTGGCATCTTCGAAATCCAGTTCGATTTTCAGAAACACGAGATGAGCATTTCCACCAGCGAGGGCGCCTGCGCCTCCCGGCCATTGCAAGCCGAATCCGTGGCCGACTTCTACGCGGGCATCTTCGAAGCTCTGGCATCACTGGGCATCTCAGCGAAGATCGATGTCAAGCCTCAGGAAGTTGTGGATGCCGTGCCGTTCGACCGCGATACAGCCAACTGCCAGTATGATGCCCGGTATTCGCATCGTTTCTGGCGCGTCCTGGTTTCCAGCGCCAAAGTGATGGAGCGGTTCCGCGCGAAGTTCATCGGTAAGTGCAGCCCGGTTCATTTCTTCTGGGGTAGTTTTGACCTGGCGTGCACGCGCTTTTCCGGACGGCCGGCGCCGGCACGCAAAGGCGTGATCAGCGGCCCGGCTTATTCTCACGAAGTATGCAGTGCCGGCTTTTGGCCCGGAGGCGGCGCTGTCGACGGTCCGGCATATTATTCCTACACCGTTCCTCAGCCTGCCGGTATCGAAAACGAGTCCATACGGCCGGCGGCCGCGAGTTGGAACCCGCGGCTTTCAGAGTTCATTCTGATGTACGATGAGGTGCGCCGCGCGGAATCTCCCGAGCAATGCTTATACGAGTTCCTTGAGAGCACCTACGATGCCGGCGCGCGTCTCGCCAAATGGGATCGCTCCATGCTGGAGGTTTGAACATGCCCAAACGCTGCACGCATCTGGATCAGATCAAGACTGAGCATACCAGCAAGACAGCTTGCGAGGAATGCCTTCAAATGGGAGACACGTGGGTACACTTGCGGCTCTGTCTGACGTGCGGCCACGTAGGATGCTGCGACTCGTCCAAGAACAAGCACGCAACCAAACACTTTCACGCAACGAAACACCCCCTGGTCCGTTCCATCGAACCAGGTGAAGCTTGGGTGTGGTGCTATATCGACAATATGATGCCCGGGGAACTGGAGAGTTGAGCCCGCCCCGACAGCGGGCCACTCGAGCCTGTTCTCACAGCCCCTCTTATCTTATTCGTGCCGCAACGCCGCGAGCGGATCGATTCGGGACGCTCGCCTTGCGGGCGCATAGCCGGCGAGAATCGCGGCGCCTAAGAGGACGACGCACGCCAGCGCCAGGGTTCCCGGATCATTGGGCTGGGTTCCGAACAGAAGCGATTTGACAAGCTGCAACGCGGCCAGGGCGGCAGGCACGCTGATGGCTAGTCCTAGAACCGCCAGCAGGAGCACGCGGCGCAGAACCATCCATACGACGGCGCCGCGTTGTGCACCCAAGGCCATGCGGATTCCGATCTCGCTGAACTGCCGCGCGACGCTGTAGGACATCGTCCCGTAGAGTCCGACGCACGCCGTGAGGAGAGCGAGAACCGCGAAGCCCGTGCACAGTTTCGCGAACGTAATTTCCCGGCTGATCGTCCGATCGATTTCCGCGGCTTGTGTGACGACGTTTGTGACGGGGATGCGGGGATCTGCCTCCCGCACGATCTCCTGCACACTCTTGACGTATTTCAGTGGATCACCCGTGGTGCGCAGCGCGTAGGTCATTCGGTCCGGAGAAAACTGGCTGACCGCTATGAACACGGTCATCGGACTCTCCTCGCTTTTCAGCCCGCCGTAGCGCAAGTTAGCCGACACGCCGACGATTTCGAGATCGCGCTTCTCGTCCGGGAAGGTGATGCGCCGGCCCACCGGATTCTCGTTATCAAAGTAAGTCCGCGCCATCCGCTCGCTGATCACTGCAACCGGCATGGAGCCCGCCTGGTCGCGGTCATCAATCTCACGCCCGGCCAGGATCGGAATCTGCATCGTCGTGAGGAAACGCGCTCCGGCGACGAGGACGCGTGCGTCTTCGATGGTAACAGCGCCGGCCTTGATTGTCCCCCTGTATGTCCCCCCGGCATGGCCGGCGCTGATGATCGAGGAATGGGAAAGCGACGCGCTGCTCACCCCGGGGATCGCTTCAAAGCGCTTGCGCAGGCTGGTGTAAAAAGTGGCGATCTCCGGGTCGCGATGCCCGGCCTGGCGCGCATTCAACGAGAACAAAAGGATGTTCTCGCGGGCGTATCCCAGTTGGACGGAGTGCAGTTTGTTGAGTGTGCGGACAAACAGACCGGCGGCGACCAGGATGAGAAAAGACATCGCGATCTGAGCAACCACGAGAACGTGCTGCGTGCGGCGGCGCAGTCCGCCGGCGCGGCCATGTTTGAGCGCGGGCATGACGTCCGGACGCGTCGATTGAATCGCTGGAACGAGGCCAAATAGCAGGCCGCACAGCACTGAGAGCGACGCCGTCACGCCCAGCACGCGCCAGTTCAATTCCGCGTGCAGCGTAAAGTTCTCCTGCCCCCTGGAGAACAGAAACGTCAGCGATTGCACGCCCCAGACCGCAAACAGAACCCCTAATGCTCCGCCGAGCGACGCCAGCATCACGCTCTCGGTTAGCAACTGCCGCACGACGCGGAAGCGTCCCGCTCCCAGGCTGAGCCGGACAGCCATTTCGCGGCGCCGGGCGGCGGCCCTTGCCAGCAGCAGATTGGCGATGTTCGCGCACGTGATCGCCAGGATCAATGCCACCATCACCAGCAGGACGTACAAAGGCTTGGAATACTGCCGGCGCAGGCTGCCCAGACCGGCAGCGCCGGGATTCAGAAGCAGCGCCGGTAGTTTGGCGCGCTCACCGGCGGTCGTCGCAGTGGCGGCAACCCATTGACGGAAACGGGGAGCCAGCACTGCCTGCGCCTGGGCCATGCTTACGCCGGGACGCAGGCGGGCCATCATTTCGATCCAGTAGAAGTTTCCGTCGTCATACATACGCGCCGCCCGGGCGCCGTCCGTGAGCACATTCGTGTGCAACGGAAGGTAGAGGTCCGGCGCCACAGAGGGGTCGACTCCGAAGAACTCCGGCGCGGCGACGCCGACTGCCGTAAAGGGCACGTTATCGACGAGAATCGGTTGTCCAATCGCATTCGACGGTCCCCCAAAGCGATTCTGGCTTGTCGCAAAGCTGATGACGGCGACCGGCGCCGCGCCTGGACGGTCGTCTTCGGGGCCGATCAGACGCCCCGCGGCCGGCGACGCTGCCAGGCCGCGGAAATACTCGCCGGTGACGTACTCCGTGCTTGCGCTCATGGCCTGCCCGCGGACGGCCAGGGTGCGGTTTCGTCCGTTGAAGTATCCAAACAGCGTGGAAAAGACGGAATTCTCCTCGCGAAGCGTCTCGAACGCGCCGTACGGGAACATCCCGCTGACCAGGGCGCCTTTGTCGCCCGGCCAAAGAATGCCTTGCACCCCGTGAATGACGTGCTCCCATTGCTTTGCGGCGTTCCGCGGCGGCCGGCTATGCCAATTCAAGACCACCAGCGACTCGGGATCGGCCACCGGCAGCGAGCGCAACAGAATCGACTCCATGAGGCTGAAGATCGCAGTATTGGCCCCAATGCCGAGCGCCAGCGACAGCACCGCCAGGGCGCTGAATGCTTTGTTGGCGGTCATGGCGCGAACGCCATGGCGGACGTCCTGGCCAAGTTCCGACCAAAACCGTATCATCCAAATCTCCCGTGACTCTTCGTGCTTCTGTTCGACGTTTCCAAATCGCCGGCGCGCTTCAGCCCGGGCGCGGTCCGCCGGCATGCCGTCTGCTTCCAGTTCCGCGGCTTTTTCCGCAAGGTGGAGTTCCATTTCCTCACGCAGCGCCTCACTGCGTCCGGCGCTTTCCAGCCAATATCTCAGCCGTCGTAACACGTCCGTCACTCCATTCCCATTACGTGCGCGATCGCCAGGGTGAGCTTGGCGTACTGCCGGGTTTCCACGGCCAGTTGCTTGCGGCCGGCCGCCGTGATCCTGTAGATCCTCGCCCGCCGATTATTCGGCGTCACGCCCCAGACACCGTGGATCCAGCCGTTCAGTTCCAGCCGCTGGAGCGCGGGGTACAGCGACCCCTCCTCGATGAGAAGCTCATCGCCGGACGATTGCTGAATGAACTGGACTATGCCGTATCCATGCAGGCGGCGCAGCGACAGCGTGCGCAGAATCAACATGTCGAGTGAACCGGGCAACGAATCGTTCTTTTGCGCCTTGCGTCCCATACCAAGAATTCTTAGCTTACGGCTGCGGGGTTACGCGGGTCAAGTTCAGATTCACCGGCTGTTCAGATTCGCCGGCCTCACCACACCAGAGATCGGGTCCGGTATACTTTCCTAATATTCCGGGGCACAGATGATCGGCCAGACAATCTCACACTACCGCGTCGTCGCGAAACTGGGTGAAGGCGGTATGGGTGTGGTCTACAAAGCCCAGGACACGCAACTGGGCCGCTTCGCGGCCTTGAAGGTATTGCCCGCGGAGAAGGTGGCCAGCGAGGATCGTAAGGCGCGGTTCATTCAGGAAGCGCGGGCGGCCTCGATGCTGAATCATCCCAACATCGTCACCATTTACGAAATCAGCCACGAGGCGGGCATCGACTTCATCGCCATGGAGTACGTGGACGGCAAGACGCTGGACGCGCTGATTCCGCGCTCCGGCATGCGCCTGGGCGAGGCGTTGCGGATTGCCGGCCAGGTGGCGGAAGGGCTGGCGAAAGCCCACGCGGCCGGCATCATCCACCGTGATGTCAAGCCGTCGAACATCATGGTTTCCAACGATGGCGCGGTCAAGATCCTGGACTTCGGCCTGGCCAAGCTGACCGACCGCAGCGAACTTCTCCCGACAGACGCAACCCTTGCTGCCGGAGCGCCTGTGAGTGTAGAAGGGAGCATCGCCGGCACGGCGGCGTACATGTCGCCGGAACAGGCCGAAGGCCGGACCTTGGACGGGCGAAGCGATATTTTCTCATTCGGCATTGTGCTTTACGAACTCCTCTCGGGGCGCCGGCCTTTCGCGGGCGATTCTCCGATGAAGACCGTGGCGGCGATTCTGGACCAGGAACCCAAACCGCTCACCGGGATTCCTCACGACCTGGAGCGGGTTGTGGCCCGCTGCCTGCGCAAAGACCAGGGGAAGCGCTGGCAAACGATGGCCGATCTCAAGGTGGCGATCGAGGAACTGAAAGAGGAGTCCGACTCGGGAAGACTGAGTTCGGCTGCCGTTGGCGCCGCGCCTCGAATATCCCGCAAATGGAGGTGGTTCAGCGGAGCGGCAGCCGCCGCTGTGCTCGTGGCCGGCGCCCTGTGGATGACGCTCGAACAGAAACCCGCCGAGCACTTCCGCAAAGTAACGCTCACCACTTACCCGGGGAAGGAAACGGAACCGAGCCTCTCCCCGGACGGCAAACAGGTGGCGTTTGTCTGGAACGGCGAAACCAATGGGCCTATGAACCTCTACGTCAAACTGGTGGACACTGGAGAACCGCTGCGGTTGACCCGCGGCACGGAGCCGGACCGCCAACCCAGATGGTCCCCCGACGGCCGCCAGATTGCTTTCCTGCGCCGCGGATCGATCTACGCGATCCCCCCGCTGGGTGGGACGGAAAAGAAAATGGTGGACGCCGAGGCGTTCAGTTTCGACTGGAGCCCGGACGGGAAGACCATGGCCTTGGCGGAAGCGGCCGGCATCCGGCAGTTCACACCGACGACAGGCGAGAGCAGCCAACTGACAAAGATTCCCGAGGTTGGGGGAGTAGATACGTCTCCGGTCTTCTCGCCTGATGGCTCTCGTGTCGCATTCGTCCGTGTAGCGCCCAGCATAGGACAACAGGATGTAATGGTAGTTCCTGTGTCGGGAGGAGAACCGCGGGCTGTAGTCCGCGAGGCAGGCTTCAACCAGAATCCGGCGTGGACGCGGAATGGCCGTGAACTGGTATTCAATCGCCAGTGGTCGGCGCTGTTCCGGGCGCCGGCGCTGGGCGGCAAGCCGGTGAGAATCGCCGAATCCGACGACAACGTTTGTTGCGCCTCGATTGCCCGGACAGACGATCGGCTGGTGTACTCGAAACAGATATTCGATATGAACATCTGGACCGCCGATGTTGTTTCCAGGGGGGAACCGCGGCGCGTCATTGCGTCCACGCAGCGCGACTTCAGCGCCCAAGTCTCACCGGACGGCAGGCGCCTGGCATTTTCTTCGGACCGCTCGGGTGGGTGGGAGATCTGGGTAAGCGACAGCCAGGGAGGACACCAGACGCAGCTTACGTCGTTCGGAAGCGCTGTAGCCGACGGCGCCCGCTGGTCGCCCGACGGCAAGCAGATCGCCTTTGCCGCCCTGATTAAAGGGAACCGCGACATTTATACGATCGGCGCCGAAGGCGGTACGCCGCGGCGGGTCACCAGCGAACCCTCCGACGAGGGGCGCCCGTGGTACTCCCGGGACGGCAAAATTCTGTATTTCCGCTCGAACCGGAGCGGCCATGACGAGATCTGGCGAATGTCGCCGGCCGGCGGGCCGGCGGAACAGGTCACCCGGAGAGGCGCATTCGATGTGCAGGATTCACCCGACGGGAAAGCCCTCTATTACACGAGGGGCAGGAACCAACCGGGACTCTGGGAGATTCCGGCCTCCGGGGGCGAACCCAAGCCGGTTCCGGGACTCGAGAAGGTCCATGGCGGAGGTTGGGCGGTCTTTTCCGGAGGCGTTCTCTGGTTGAACCGCGCAGCCGCATCCTCGTACCAACTGATGCGCTGGAGCCAGACCAAGGGGGCGAGCGAGCCCACTGTAACCATCCGCTCCGACATTTGGATGGTCACACCGGCCCTTTCAGTGACTCCGGACGGCCGCGAGGCGTACTGGCACCAGAGCGACGACTCGGGGGCCGACCTGATCCTGATCGAGGGTTTCCGGTAGAGGCAAGTTGCACGACACAGAATTCTGTTGAGCGCCGAGATTGTGCAGGACTGCCATTCCTCGTTGACGGTTGCCGCGATGAATCAAGCCCGCTGAAAATAAGCATCGCGCGGCGGGCGGTAGGCAATGTTCAATTCCGGAGTTTCGATGCGCTTCCGCCAGTCGCGCGACTCGAAGAGAATGGAGAGCGCGCAGGTGGTAAGCAAGGTCCTTTCCACCGGATAGAGCGGCTTGCCTGTAAGGAACATCTCTTCCATGCAGTGCACCAGGCCATCGAAGTGGGCCAATGGACGGGAATGCGCCGATCCTCTTGGTTGGCCGAAATGGGTTGCCACGGGTTCGGCGCTTCCTTTGAGCTTTCCGGCGAACGTCCATCCGCTGGTGTGGCCGTTGATCATGTAGGCAACGGCCTTGAGACCGTCGTGGTAGTCAATCAGAAATGCGGATGGTTTTTTCGCGTTGTCCTCCATGCGGCCGGGTTTGACAGTAGGGTCGCGGGCAAATGCGGCTTCGAGCAGCGGAAGACTCCAACTGCCCGCGCCATCGCGCCACTTCCAGACCGCATCGCCCTCCAGCCACGCCACGGAACGGATCCCCGTCTCGCCACCCTTGCGCCGCTCCACCATGCACTGAAGCGACTCGAGGGTATGGAAACCATAGGCGTCCAGGTCGCCGTATCCCAGCGCCACCGCGCTTTCCATGGCGGCGCCGTAAGGTATCTCGAGTTCGGGAGTGCGGACGGTGAGAGGGATTGAGGAACCGGCCATCAGGGGGTACTTCAACTCCCGCGACCAGCGATACATTTCCTTTGCCTTCAGCCAGGAATAGGAGAAATGCTTGTCGCTGAAAAGGGGGACGGTCTTGCCGGTGCGCCGGAAGACTTCCACTATCTGCTCCATCAATTCGTAGCGCGGGTATAGTTTCTGGCCGAGGTGGTTGGTGGGGTAGTTCCCATGCTCGCCGACAAAGCACACCGCATCCACTGCGAGATCGCTCCCGCCGCGAGTGAGCGCCTCACGGACGGTGGAAAAGATCTGGAATCCGTGTTTTTCCGCCAGTCCGCGACTCAGATCGGCCGCCGGAACCTGATCGGTGTACATGGAAACGATGCGCGTGCGCGGCTCGGTAAAGACTCCGTTCGCGGAATCGCCGTTCAGCAGTCTGCCGATGATCACGTTGGCGTGGGTGTTCAACCGCCCATCGTTGGTGTACATGGTTACTATGGCGGCAACGGTCTTCTTCGGGGGTTGGGCGCTTGCCTGCGGCGCGGCGGCGGATGCGAATCCGGCAATCACCTGGCGGCGGTTCATCATTCGTTCAGCTCCTTATCAGCGTTGCCATCATTATGACGTAGCGCGCGGCGCCAGAACGCGGCAGCGTCAGGACCAAGAAAATATCGACAATCCACATATCCATATCCACATATCCCTTGTCCGCCCATCGCGGTGGTGATATGCTTGCTGCCGCTTCCCTGACAGATGTTTGACGGTTTCTGCTTGTTCCAGCGGGCGACTGATCCGTTCAGTGAAACGGATCCCGCCGGCCGCACAACTTCACTGGCCGCGAAAGCCTGATGCAACTCAACACAAGGAGGAATTAAGCGATGTCATATCAGTTTCAAAGGCTCTGCGCCCGTGCCTGCCGTATGGAAAACAGTCATCCCTACCGCTTGATCACGGCCGCGATGTTGGTTTTCTTCTCGATTCACCTCCGCGATGCTCAAGCACAGCAGACCGGAGCAGCGACATTGGTCGGTGCCATCACCGACAGTACGGGCGCGAGGGTTCCAGGCGCGGAGGTAACGGTGGTCAACGTGGATATGGCCTTTCGGACGACGGTGAAATCCAACGGCGAGGGAGACTACTACGTACCCTATCTGCGTCCGGGCTCATATCGGATCACGGTGGACGCAGCCGGGTTCAAACGCTTCATGAGGGAGGGCATCCTCCTGCGGACCGCCGAGACGCCCCGCGTGGACATCACACTGGAAATCGGCGCCACTTCCGAGCAGGTGGTTGTCACAGCCGCGGCGCCACTACTGGCGACCGAGACCGCTACCGCCGGCGCCATCATGAGCAGCCAGATGATTCTGGCCATCCCCGTGGCGCAGAAGCGGGCCAACAAATTGTTATTATATTTTCCCGCGGCGTCGGGTAGCAGCGGTTATCACGTGATGGGGCAGCGCCAGCGCTCGATTGCGTACACGCTGGACGGGGTGAGCGGAAAACAACCCGGTACTGGCTCAGCCTTCGGGGTCAACGACTCGATCCACAGCGTCCTTGACGCGGTCGAGGAGGCCAAAGTCACCAGCACTGGCTTGCCCGCGGAAGTGGGCCATTCGGCCGGAGGGTCGCTCTCGTTAGTCTTCAAGTCCGGAACCAATGATCTTCACGGTTCATTCGAAGACCGGATCATGGACGGAACGTTCGTCCACCGGTACTACCTCCAACAGGCGCCGAACATCAGTCCGGCGAGATTCCAGTTCATCGACGCCACTGCCAGCGGACCAGTGGTTCTTCCCAAGCTGTACAACGGAAAAAACAAAACCTTTTGGTTGTCGGCCTATGCCATCCACCTGGAGCATGCCGGTGAAACCGGATTGCGGTACACCGTACCCAGCCCGGAGATGTTAAACGGCGACTTTTCGTTTGGAGGTATTGGACTCCCTCTCTATGATCCGTTCAGCACCCGTCAGGACGCCACGGGCAAGTGGGTGCGGGACCCGATCCCCAACAACCAGATCTCGCCCAGCCGGTTCGATCCAGTGGCGAAGAATTTCCTCTCGCACAATCCGTTCGTGAACCCGAATGTTCCGGGAACTATGACAAGGACCGGGCCGGTAAACAACCTCGCGGCGGACGGCCCCAAGACGATAAAGCGAATCCGATGGGACGAAAAGATTGATCATCAATTTTCATCAAACCATAAGATCTTCGGACGATATTCGCACGCCCGCCACCGTGCGGATAGGGCGCAGAAGTACCCCGAATTCGCTTGGGGGTTGTTGGACTATAACTCCCAGACCATCCCGATTGATCTCATTAACATTGGGTTTAACGACACGCTGTTGCTTGGACCGGGCAGATTCAACGAGGCGCGTGTGGGCTACTCCAGGCGGCACTACACGCTGAACAGTCTGAGCTACGGGCAGGGTTGGGGGAAGAAACTGGGGATGGCTAACGTGTCCGATGATACGTTCCCGTTGTTCAATCTCCCGCCCTACCGGATTACTTCCCTGGCGCGCGAAAGCCAGGTGGGGGAGGATTTCACGTTCCAGGACAACTTCACGCAGATCGCCGGAACACACACGCTGAAGATGGGGTACGAGTTGATGCGTACCCGGTATAACGCGGTGCTGGCCGCTTTACCTGGAGGAAGCTACACCTTCGCCGGCACGGAATCTCCGTTCACGGCGAACACCGGCAATACGTTCGCTTCGTTCCTGCTGGGCACGGTGGGCAGCGCCCAGTTTTCGCAGAATTTCGGTTCCTGGCTGCCGCGATGGTGGCAACATGCCTTCTACTTTCAGGACGACTGGAAGGTGAAACGCGGACTGTCCCTCAGCCTTGGTCTGCGCTGGAACTATGAAACGCCGTTCGCCACCAAGTACGGACAGCAATCGCAGTTCGACCCAAACGCGACAGATCCGCTGACGGGAAGACCGGGAGCGCTCACTCATCCTAAAGACCAGTTGGCGGCGAGGGACCTGAATAACTTCCAACCTCGTCTCGGTTTGGCGTGGAACTTCCTTCCCAATTGGGTGTTCCGGTCATCATTCGGAATCATGAATCCGGACTTGGGCGCAACCGACATCGGACAGAATTTCGAGGAATATCAGGCGACCGTGAATGTGCAGTCTCCATCCGGTGATCCCCGGCATGCTTTCGTTCTTTCCAACACGCCGGCTGTCACCTACCAACAGAGCGCAAATGGCAGCGTTCCCTATGGCGGGACGAACTACAGCGCCCGCAATGTTTCCTGGTATGACCCGCACATGCGGACGCCGTACATAATGAACTGGTCGGCAGGCATTCAGCGCCAGTTATCACCCACATGGCTGCTGGAACTGACGTACCAGGGAACATCGGGAGTGAAGTTGCTGAACAATTGGAATATGAATGTCATTCCGCTGAATATCTCGACGGATCCGTCCGCTCTGGCGCAGATCTTCCAGAATCAGCAGAACTACAAACCGTACCCCCAGTTTGGCTCCATCAACCTCTACTCCAACTTCGGCCACAACACGTACCATGCCGGTACGGTGAGAGCGGAGAAGCGCTACTCTCACGGCCTGACTTGGATGCCATACTACACCTGGTCGAGAACGATTGACGAAAGCGATGCGGACGGCGGCGCAAATGGTGTCACCTATTACAACCGCAGGCTGGAGAAGGCGCGGGCAGGGTATGACATTCGCCATCATTTCACGAGCATCCTGACCTATGAGTTTCCGGTTGGGAGAGGACGATGGCTGCTGAACCGGGGCGGGATCATGAACGGGATTTTTGGCGGTTGGGAAGTGACCTGGAACCAGCAGTTCGAAACAGGCTTGCCGACAACAGTTACATATTCCGGAAGCCCGTACAATTATCTGTCGCAGGGCGCCTACCGGCCTAATGCACTCGTCCCGATGTCTCAGGCGGTGGTGCAGGACTGGAGCATCGGGTCTAATCGGTTCCCGGTCTCGGACAACAGAGCGCAGAATCCCTACCTGAAGTTCAGTGCGTTCGGCTACCCGGCGGCGTTCACCACCGGCGCCTTGGGACGAAACACCTTCGAAGGACCGGGGGCGAATTGGATGCAGGTGTCGGTCAGCAAGAGTTGGTTGATTCGTGAACGCTTCCGCATCATCAGCCGGCTCGACATGATGAACCTGCCGCTGAAGCAGCCATCGTTCAACCAGCCCAACTCGGTCTACAGCGCTAATAGTCCGTTCACTTTCGGAACTATGTCCGGAACGCGCGGAGATACTTCAAACTTCGCCACCGGGCAGCCGTGCTTTGAAATTGACATTCGCGTGCAGTTCTGACGCTGCTCCGTTCCGGCGCCATGTTCGCACTCGAATTTGGCGCATGGAAAGCGTGACCGCTGCGCGCCCAAGTCCGGCTGGATCGTGCACGGAAATGCTGACTACCCGGCGGGAGTATGGCAACACCTTGCCTTCAATAGCGGGATGTAATAAGTTTGCGGTCATGATGACGCATCCATACAGAATCGTTTCGCTCGTTGTTGGCATAGCCGTCGCGGGCGGAGTGGCGCTCACCTCGGCTCAG
>JADLBG010000302.1 GCA_020847895.1 Bryobacterales bacterium | reverse complement strand
GCCGGATTGCTGGACGAAGGCGGCGCGGAAGTCGGTATCGGGGAAGAGCCAGGGCTTGATTTCGGAGAGGGCCCCGCCGCCGGGGAAGAGACCGCCGGCGTTTTCGAAGAAGCCGACGCTCGCTTTGTTCATGAGGGTGACGGGGCCCACGGACTTGCCGCCGCCCATTGGATTATTGGCGAGCATGGTGGTGTTGAGCGCGCGGAGGAGGGTGTAGAGGGCCTGGTTGGTGGGGTTGGTGCGGTCGAGGCGTGCGGCGGCGTCCTCGATGTCGGGCTCGTCATCTTCGGACATGGAGGTGAGGGTGTCGACGGTGTCTTCGATTTCGGTGGTCTGGTTGGCGTAGTCGGCGAGGGCGGAGATGAGCTCGTCGTTCTTGGTGACGAGGGTGTTGACGCGTTTCTCATCGAGGCCTTGGGGGCCGAGAACGAAGACGGCGAGATCGACGCGGAATGGGACCTTCCACTCGGCGGGGGAGGCGGCAGGCTGGAAATCGAAGATGGTGAGGCCGGCGGAGGCGGATTCGGCGGAACTGAGGACGAGGGCAACTTTGGCGTCCTTCTTCAAATCGGGCGGAAGGTCGACGGGCTTATATAGGATGGCGCTGCCCTTCTCGATGCGCTTGATGCGGGAGAGGCTGCGGACATCGCCGCCTCGGGGACGGCGGACATCGACGCGGATTTTGGCGGCTTCGACGCCTCCGGTGCAGGGGCGGGTCTTGATGGTGACTCCCAGGGATAGGGTGGGGAGCAGGGGGAGGAGCGCCCAGGCGCGGTGCATGAGGATAGTGTAGCTGGGGGGCGGATGGATGTCTCGCAGGAGGCGCGGAGAGCCAGAGATACGGACGGGGACGATTTCAGGGGTTGACGCCGGTTTTTAGGTTCTGTAGAGTTACGGCCAAGGAGGTTAGACTGATGCGTTCGATTCGATTTGCGGTGTTTTTTCTGGCAGCCTTCGGTGCGGGGTTGTCTGATGCCGATGCTCAGGAGTTGATGCCGGCGGCGACGGTTAATTTGAACTCGTTCGTGGCGCTTCGGGAGATAGCCGCCGATGCGGTTGTGAGTGAGGGCAGGGTGGTTCTGCTGATTCGGGATCAAGGTTTGACCGGGCGAAGCGCGATCTTGCTGGAGGTGGATGGCGAGGGCGGCAATCCACGGTGGACGGATCTAAAGGAGCCCGCGGATAGTGTGGTGATGGTGGGAAACTCCGTTGCGGCAGTAGCGCGGATGAGGGATGGGGTTCGTCTGTTGGGACCTGCCGGGATTACCGCGCCGCATGTGCTGGCGATGGCGGCGTCCCTCAGCGGGGGGACGTATGCGTTCCTGCCGCTGGGTGGAGAGCGGGCGGCCGTTGTGGAGCGCAGTAGCGGGAACCTGAAGCTTCTGGATTTGAAGAGCGGGAAGGTGGAGTTGACGGCGGACCTTGGCGGAGAAGACATCGCGCGCGGCAGGGCGATGTATGCGTATCACCTGGACAAGATTCGGGCAAGGGGGGAGACGCCGCCGAATCCGCGTGTGATTGTTTCAGCGGCCTCGAACCCGGCGGGGGAACTTTTTCTTCTAACCGGGCCGGTGGCTTTCGCCGAGGGGGTACGTGTTGTCCGTGCCGGGTTGAACGGGAAGGTGACGGGAACGCTGCGGTTGGCTTTGCCGGGGTTCCGGCCGGAATATGGGTCGCCGAATTTCCTTGGGGTGAGCGGAGACCGGCTTTACCTGATCACATCGCGCGGGTGGATGAATATTTACCGTATTCCGAATGGGGAGTTGGCCCAATCCCTCGAGAAAGGGCGCTAGGATTCGGGCGGAGTGTGGTAAGTAAGAAGGATCGTGAAGCGGGTGGCGCTGGTGTGTATGATGGCCGCCGTGACGGCGGTTTCGGGGTGGGGTGCGTTTCTGCGGCTGCCGCGGTTGCGGGGGGCGGGGGGATCGACGATTACGCTGCGGAAGCGGCTGCACGTGAACACGCTGATCACTGAGCCGGGTACGGTGGAGCTTGACTGGAGCGGGCTGTACTCGTTTTCTCAGGGCAACTACACGATGCCCGCGGCGTTCAAGTACTCGCCGCAAGGGCCGCATGTGCCGTGGGGGCGGACGGAGTACAGCGTGGCGTTCGATTCGCTGACGACGGCGGATTATGGCGGGGGACGGGTGACGCAGTTCAGCCAGACGGTGACTCTGGCGGCGACGGCGGTGGTGCATGACGGGGAGAAGCTGGACATTGCGATTGCGCCGCAGGCGGTGTTCTTTTTGAGGGACGAATCGGGAGCGCGGCTCGGGGCGATTGCGATCGCGCGGTATGACACGGGGCGGAACAGCATGGGGGCGACGGTGTCGTGGTCGGGGGCGACGCATAGTTCGGCGACAAATCCGGCGGCGACGGTGGATGTGGGTTTCGGGTTTGGGAGGCAGTTGCAGGGGAGCCGGCTGCTGGCGAAGCTGACGCCGCACGGGAATGTGGTTTGGGAGAGGTCGACGGGGGTGCGGCGGGTGGTGTCGGCGTTCGAGGGGGTGGAGTACCAGGCGACGGAGCGGGTGGCGTTTGACTTGTCGGGTCAGCACTTCGGCGCGCCGGGCGGCGGGCGGGATCACCAGGTGGTGTTTGGGATGACGGTGAGTTTGGGGCGGGTGCGGTGAGAGGCGGGTCAGTATCTCATCGAGGAAGAGCCATGCCCAGGTATCGACGAAGAGGCGGTCAGCCATACAAGGCCCGGTCGCTGACGCATGCAAAAGCTTACTGATTCAAAGACTCCTGAACTCGTTTGTGATCGCGGGCAAATGGGACGAGGATTCCGTAGAGGACGACGAATCCGGTGATTGCGTACATTACCGCCGCCAGCGTCATTAGCCGGTCGACGCCTACGGTCTGGCGGGCGAGGCCTCCGAGGAATGGGGCGAAGCCGGAGATGGTGGCGCCGAGGAGATTCAACACGCCGACGGTGGAGGCCCGGAGGGAGGCCGGGACGACGTCGAAGGCGGCGGCGGCCTGATTGCCGGCGATGAATCCGGAGAAGAAGCCGAAGCCGATGGAGGCCAGGCGGGTGGCTTCGAGGGTGGGGCTGTAGCCGATGAGGAAGATGCAGGGGGCGGCTCCGAAGCAGGCGGTGAGGATCACCCAGAACCGTGCGGCGTGGTTGCGCCGGTAGTAGATATCGGCGGCGGCGCCGCCCACCAGCAATCCGAGAGCGCTTCCGATTTGCGGGTAGACGCTTGCCTCGAAGCCCGCGTGGGCGAGGCCGAGGGAAAATTTGTCGTAGAGGAAGGTGGGCAGCCAGGTGTAGACGAGGTAGAGGCCGAAGGTGGCGATGGAGACAAAGAAGGTGACCACGCGAAGGGAAGGAATGCGGAACAGGGAAAGGAATCCGCGGAATGCCGCGGCGGCGCCGCTTACTCCAGAGCCATGGAACGATGCGGGAATGGTGCGGAAAAACATGGCGAGGGGAATGGCGAAGAGCACTCCGATGGCTCCGAGCAGCCAGAAGGAAACGCGCCAGTGAAATTGTTCGGCGACGTATCCGCTGAGGGAGCCTCCGAGCGCCACTCCCACAAGCTGGCTGGTGCCGAAGATGGCGATGGCCTTGGAGCGTGATTCGGGAGGGTGGGCATTGGCCATCAGGCCGTAGGCGGCGGGCATGAACACGGATTCCGAGATGCCTAACAGCGCGCGGCAGGTGAGCAGATAGACGATGCCGGGAGAGAATCCGGTGAGGATGGTGAAGGCGCTCCAAATGGCGAGGCTGCTCACCACCAGTTTTGTCTTGGGCCAGCGATCACCGAGCATGCCGGAGAGAGGCGAGACCAATCCGTAGACCCACAGGAAGAGGGCGCCAGTCAGCCCCAGCGCGGCATTGGAAATGCCAAGGTCTTTCTGCAAGGCAGGGAAGAGCGTGTAGACCACCTGCCGGTCCGCGTGGTTCAACATGTAGCAGAACCAGAGGAATCCGATGAGGACCCACTCCGGTCCCAGCGTGCTATGCCGCCGTGCTCCCATTCGCCACCCTCCATCCACTATGCTGAATCAGATGCTCACTCTTGCCATGGCAGCCGAAGTGCTTTTCCTCGCCACGCCGTTTACGGCGCCCCACAGTTTTACCAAAGAGATTGAAGGACCCGCGTGCGATCGGGCGGGCAATATTTACGCGGTCAGTTACGAGCGCAAGCCGAGCATCGGGCGAGTCACGCCGGAAGGAAAGGGCGAGGTCTTCGTCGAGATGCCGGAAGGCAGTCTCGGCAACGGGATCCGCTTCAACCGCGCCGGGGTCATGTTCATTGCCGACCACACAGGGCACAATATTCTGCGCCTCGATCCGAAGACGCGGAAGATCGAAGTGCTGGCGCACGAGGGGTCGATGAACCAGCCGAACGACATCGCGATCAGCCGCGACGGGACGTTGTGGGCGTCGGACCCGAACTGGAAGGCTTCCACCGGGCAGGTCTGGCGAATCGACAGCAAGGGCCGGGTGAAACTGGTTGCGCCGGACATGGGCACAACGAACGGGATCGAGGTGAGCCCTGACGAGCGTACGCTCTACGTGAACGAGACGGTGCAGCGGAATGTGTGGGCATTTGACATCCAGCCTGACGGCTCGCTGGCCAACAAACGGCTGCTGATTCAATTCCCCGATTTCGGCATGGACGGCATGCGGTGTGACGTGGAAGGGAACCTCTACATCACGCGCCACGGCAAGGGAACGGTGGCGGTTGTTTCTCCGCAGGGCAAAGTGTTGAAGGAGGTAAATGTGCTGGGAGCGAATCCGACCAACCTTTGTTTTGGAGGACCGGACGGGCGCACCTGTTACGTGACCGAAGTGGAACACGGACGGCTGGTGCGCTTCCGGACCGGGCATCCGGGCCGTGAATGGAAGATGATTCATTCCGCGAAGTAGCGGGCCGGCTTGCGAGGAGAATTCACGCTAGAGCACTCCGTATTTCTGAAAGACATCCCTCAAATAGGCGCCTTCGAACAATTCCCGGCGTGAGTTGTCTTCGCGCCTCACCTTGTCGGCGGCGAGCGCGAGAACATCCTTCACGACCCTGGAAGGAATGACCACCACTCCGTCGTAATCGGCGAAGACGAAGTCGCCGGGATGGACGATCACCTCTCCGCATTCCACCGGCACGTT
>JADLBG010000301.1 GCA_020847895.1 Bryobacterales bacterium | reverse complement strand
TCTTCGACATCGGCGGCAGAACCGAGGGAACGTTCGCGTACACCAGATCCCGCGGCTGATCATACTGCCCGCGGAACAGTATGTGGGCCATCGGTTTGCCGTCCGTTTTCTCGCGCATCACCAGGGTTTCAGCGCCCCGGCGCCGCACGGCGCGCCGCTGTCCTTCCACCTCACTCAACTGCGCCGTGATGTTCCGGTACGCCTCGTCCTTGCGATTCAGATACAGCAGCATCAATCCGTCACGGCTACTCTCCGGCAACACCGGCTGGGCGATTGCGCGCCGCAGGCTGTCCCACTCGGCGAGCAGGCGAACAGCATCGGCGTTGAGCGCTCCGCGATAGACGCGCAGATCGGCGATCCCGGCGCCTTTCGTGAAGCGCCGCCCATCGCTGCCAATGCGGAACGCGATCCGCTTCGGATCCGCCGGTTTTGATTCCTCTTCCGGGTCCACCGCGACGCGCTCGGCAGCCATCGGCACGCCGTTCCAGTAGAACGTGATGCCTGCTTCTTCCTTGCTCCCGTCGTAGGTTACCGCGACGTGGTTCCATCCCTTCGCCGGTAGCGGCTCCGCGTTGCCGGCGCGCCTTTGTAACCTGGGGACGACGGTGGAGTCCATAAGAGCGAAGTGCGGAATCCGGCCGCCGATGTCGAACACCCAACCTTTCGATTGATTCTTCGAATCCGTGTGGCTTGCCACCACCATCGACCCGTCTTCGGGAAGCTGTACCCAAGCCGAGACTGTGAATGCTTCGGAGGGTTCAAACAGCGGCACGTCCGGGGCCGTTGCGCCGCCTCTGCCCACAAAGTTGAGAGCCCTTTCTCCTCTTCCCGCGTTCTTCGCCCACTCGACGTTCCAATCCATGCGGAAGGCGCCCGAGTTCAGATTGACGACAGGCTCCGCGGACGCAGGCTCTTTCCAACCGCGGTATTCGCCGGTGTTCAACCACTGGTCAAATGCGGCACCGGCCTCGTCTTTGCGCCGCGCCTTGCGCGCGGTCAATTCGGCGTACCGCTCCTGAAGGCTCGCCCAGAGCGCGCGATCCGCGGCGCGCGGCACCACTACCGCCGGAGGCGTATCCGGTATATTTCCATCGAGCGGCTTTTGCAGCGTGTTCCGGAAGAACGCCGTCATCTGGTAGAACTCTTTCTGCGCCAGAGGGTCGAACTTGTGGTCGTGGCAGGTGGCGCAGCCCAACGTCAATCCGAGCCACACCGCCGAGGTGGTCTCGACGCGGTCCTTCTGGTACATGGCGTCCACTTCTTCGGGAATGACGCCGCCTTCGTTGGTGGTGATGTTGCAGCGATGGAAGCCGGAGGCAATCCGGTCGTCAAGCGTCGCATTCGGAAGCATGTCGCCCGCAAGCTGCTCGATGGTGAAGCGGTCAAACGGCAGGTTCCGGTTGAACGCCTGGATCACCCAATCGCGATAGGGCCACATCTCCCGGTAATTGTCGATGTGCAGACCGTGGGTATCGGCATAGCGCGCCGCGTCCAGCCAGTACCGGGCGCGGTGCTCACCCCATTGCCGTGAGCCGAGCAAGCGGTCCACAAGGCGCTCATAAGCGTTCGGAGCGCGGTCGCGAACGAACGCCTCGACATCGGCGGGGTCCGGCGGCAATCCTGTGAGGTCGAGCGAGACGCGCCGGATCAAGGTACGCCTGTCCGCCTCCGGAGCGGGCTTCAACCCCATGCTCTCCAACCTGGCGAGGATGAAGTTGTCGATGGGATTCCGTACCCAGCCTTTGGCGGCCACGGCGGGCAGTTCGCGCTTCGCCGGCGCCTGGAAGGACCAGTGCTCTTTCCATTCCGCGCCTTCGTCGATCCACTTGCGGAGGATCTCGATCTGCTCGGCGGTCAGCGTCTTCTTCGTATAAGCCGGGGGCATGCGCAGCGCGGGATTGGAGTTGCTGATGCGCTGGTAGAGCAGGCTCGCCTTTGCATTGCCCGGGACGATCACCTTTCCGGTCTTGCGCTCGGAGAAAGCGCCTTCATGCGTATCCAGGCGCAATCCCATCACGCGCGTAGACTTGTCGGGACCGTGACAGAGGAAGCAGGCGTCGGAGAGGATGGGCCGCACCTTGCGCTGGAAATCCACGCCTCCCGGCGCGGCCGCGCACAGGGAACACGTCATTCCGAGCAGTGCGAACAGGGCCCAGAATCGATTGAAGCCGAACAGGTTAAGTGCATCCATCGGAGATATAGCCGTTAGCTCCTATTGAATCACATCATAATAGTAAGTGGAATCATGAAGACCACGAGAAGATCCTGGATGGCCGCCGTTTCCGCGGCTGGCTTGGCACAGACTGCCGCTTCACAGGCCGCCGAACCGAATACGGACCTGGAAGCAATCACTGTCAAGAGGCATGACGAAGGCGTGGAGCGCCTTCTCAAACTCCAGATCACTGACCCCACGAACCCGCACCACGGAGGCATCCCCGACGACTACGGCCTTGTCTACGCCGGGTCGGCGGCGGGCATTACGGACAGCTTCTGCGCGGCGTTTCATCATCCTCGGTCGAAGTTTCACAAGGATCCTCTCATGGTGCGGAGGCTGAAGCTTGCCATCGGGTTCGCCACCCGTTCGCAGACACCCGACGGCAACATCGACCTGCCGATCACGAACTTCAACTCCACTCCCGATACGGCGTTTTCCGTGTGGGGCGCCGGCGCGGCGGCCCATGTCGCGCGACTGCATGGCAGCCGCGAGATAGAAGGGCTGATCGAGCCGTACCTGAAGACGGCCGCCCGAGGTCTGCTGCATGGGGGCGTGCACACGCCGAACCACAGATGGGTGGTCTGCTCGGCGCTGGCACAGCTTAACGAGTTGTATCCCGACCCGGCGCTTGTCCGCCGCATCGACCAGTGGCTAGCCGAGGGAATCGACATCGATGAAGACGGCCAGTACGACGAGCGCAGCATCATCGGATATAACGTCCACATTGACCGGGCCCTCATTTATATTGCGCACAAGCTGAAGCGGCCGGAGCTTCTCGAGCCGGTGCGGCGCAATCTCGATTCGGCTTTCTTCCTCATGCATCCCACCGATGAAATGGTGACGGAAATCTCTCATCGCCAGGACCGCGACCAGCGCGGGGATATCGGCGTGTACTGGTTCGCCATGCACTACATGGCGGCGCATGATCGCAACGGGCGGTATGCATGGGCGGCGAACAAGTATGCTCCCACGCACGCCGGGCTTTCGAACCTCATGGAGTATCCGGAACTGCTGAAGCCTCTGCCTGAGCCGATCCCGCCCGAGGAGAACTACGTGAAGGAATTCCGGCAGTTGGAACTGACTCGCATCCGGCGCGGAAACAAGAGCGCCACCATCCTGCTGCATGGCGACAGCCGGTTTTTCATGCTCCGCAGCGGGGACGCCGTCATCAATGCCGTCCGGTTCGCGAGCGCCTTTTTCGGCAAGGGACAGTTCATTCCCCAGCAGTGGGCCAAGGCGGGCGACAGCTATGTGTTGAAGCAATCGCTCGAGGGGCCGTATTTCCAGCCGCTCGACCCGCCGCACAAGGTGCACGCCGGGGAATGGACGGCGATGCGTCCGGAGCGGCAGCGCCGGCCGATTTGCTTTCTCGAACAGACGGCGGTCATTACGGAAACAGAAAAGGGCTTCCGTGTGCGGATGCAATCTTCGGGCACCAACGGTGTTCCGGTGGCGGTGGAAGTCTCGGCGCGCGGGGTGGAGGGGTTGCGGATGGACGGACTGCTCCGCGCCCCCGATGTCACGGACGGCTTTCTTCTACCCGCCGGAGAAGCCAGTCTTCGCACGGACCAACACGAGATCCGCTTCGGCCCCGGCAGGCAGGAGAACCGCTATACGCAAGTTCGCGGCGCGGAAGGTAAACTCCACGGCGGCAGCGTCTACCTCACGGGATTCACTCCGTTCGATCACACGCTGGAATTCATCTGCGGATAGCGGGGCCGGCAGCGTGGGATGGTTATTGAGCTTATTGAGCGTAGTAGCCCTTGCGGGCCTGCACCCGATAATCCTTATGGTTGGCGCGAATCTCGAGCCTGCGGAATGAGCCGTCCCTGGCGGCGTTGGCGGGGGAGTAGCCGAGGGAGTACTGGCTGCGCATCTCGCGCTGGATCTCGTCGAAGATCATGTCCAGGGAGTACTTGCGGTCGACTTTGAAGACGCGTCCTCCGGTTTCTTCGGACATCTTCTTGAGGTCGCCTTCTCCGCCCCCGCCGCCGCCGAAAGGTCCGTAGGCGCGCCAGTCCACGTAGTAGATGCTGTAGATGATGCAATCGGCCTTTTGGGCGGCCTCGAGAGCTTCCCGCAGTTTCAGGCGGCTGCCCTGATCGACGCCGTCGGTGATGAGGATCATGGCCTTGCGGCCCACTTCCCCCTTGAGCTTTTCGTTGGCGGCGAGATAGACAGCATCAAAGAGGATGGTTCCACGGGGTTGCCCGACTGTGGGGACAGGACCGGGGCCGAAGCCTCCCACCGGGGCATCGACACGCAACTGGTTGAGGCCGGCATCGAGGAGTTTGGTGGAGTTGGTGTAGTCCTGAACCAACTCGGCTTCGGAACCAAAGCTGATGAGGAAGGCAAGGTCCTTGTGGCGGAGGACCTGGCGGAAGAACTGGAGGGCCGCCCGCCGCTCGATCTCGATGAGGTTTTCCTGCGAACGGCTGACGTCGACGAGCAGGCCGATGGTGAGGGGCAGGTCAGACTCTTTGGTGAAGACGTGAATCTGCTGTTCTTTTCCGTCCTCGAAGACATGGACATCGTCCTTGGTGAGTCCCGGGATGAGGGTACCCTTCCTGTCGCGCACGGAGAACAGGACGTTGACCAAGTTGACGTCGACTTTGATGGTGGGGAGGCCGGCGTCGGTGGTTTCCTGGGGTTGTTTGGACGGGGTTTGCTGGGCGAAGGCGGACACGGCGAGGACGCAGACCAGGAAGGGCTTCATAAGCATTACAATGTCACATTGATAGATGCGCGGGCTCCCGCGGTTGGTTCCAATGGAATCATGTCTTATGAAGAATGCAGCGAAACACCTCAGTAATGCCGACCCGGTGATGCGCGGGATCGTGGAACGGGTAGGCCCGCTACGGATAGAGTATCGCGAGCCGACGTTTGAAACCCTGGTGCGAAGCATCGTCTTCCAGCAACTGAGCGGGACGGTGGCGCGGGTGATCCTGGGCAGGCTTCACGGCGCGCTTCCGGATGGGCGGATCACGCCGGAAGCCATTCTGAAGCTACGGACGCCGAAGATGCGGAAACTGGGGCTGTCGGGGGCCAAGACGGAGTATATCCGGGATCTGGCACGGCAGACTCGGGAGGGCGCGGTGCGTTTCGAGGGGCTTCCGGAAGCGCCGGATGAGGATGTAATCGCGGCGCTGACGCAAGTGAAGGGAATCGGAGTTTGGACGGCGCAGATGTTCCTGATTTTTGCCTTGCGCCGCCCGGACGTGCTGCCCGTGGGGGACTTGGGCGTGCGCAAGGCGATGCAGCAGGCTTATTCGCTCGAAGAGTTGCCCAAGCCTGGGAAGATGGAAGAGTTGGCCTTACCGTGGCGGCCGTACTGCTCGGCGGCAAGCTGGTATTTGTGGAGGAGCCTCGATGGAATTGCGGAAATCTGACATAGTGACGCGGCGCGCGGCCCTGATATTGCTGGCTGCATTGCCACTGCTTGCGGGGGAAACGGCGCTGGACCGTTACGTAAAGGCTCCGGACCCGCACTACAAGCACGAGGTGGTGAAGACCATTCCGGGCAAGGGCTACACGGTCTATGTGGTGGAGTTGACCTCGCAGGCGTGGCTCACGGAGAAGGAGGTGAACCGGCCGGTGTGGAAGCACTGGCTGACGATTGTGAAGCCGGACAAGGTGGAACACTCGACGGGCTTTCTTTACATTTCCGGAGGGAGCAATCGCGACAGGGTACCGGAACGGGCGGACGGGTTCATCACGGCGATGGCGATGGACACCAATTCGGTGGCGGCGGAGTTACGGATGGTGCCGAATCAGCCGCTGAGCTTCTTTGGGGAATCGAGGCAGCGGGTGGAAGACTCGATCATTGCATTCGGCTGGGACAAGTATTTGAATGGGGGACCGGACATCTGGCTGGCGCGGCTGCCGATGACGAAGAGCGCGGTGCGGGCGATGGATACGATCACGGATGTGATGAAGGCGGAAGGGACGGAGGTGAACAAGTTCGTGGTATCGGGCGGGTCAAAGCGCGGGTGGACGACGTGGACGACGGCGGCGGTGGATTCGCGGGTGGTGGCGATTGTGCCCGCGGTGATTGACCTGTTGAACATTGTGCCGAGCTTCGAGCACCACTGGCGAGTCTACGGGTTCTGGTCGCCGGCGATCAAGGATTACGTGGAGAACGACATCATGAAATGGTCGGGCACGCCGCGGTACAAAGAGATGCTGAACGTTGTCGAGCCGTACGAATATCGCGACCGGCTGACGATGCCGAAGTTCATGGTGAACGCCTCGGGGGACCAGTTTTTCCTGCCCGACTCCTCACAGTTCTACTGGAAGGACCTGAAGGGGGAGAAACTGCTGCGGTATGTTCCGAACACGAACCATTCGCTGGGAGGTTCGGACGCACGGGAGAGCATCGGCGCCTATTATTCGATGATATTGAACAACAAGCCGCGGCCGCGGTTCACCTGGAAGTTCGCCAAGAACGGCGACATCGAGGTGAGGGTGACGGACAAGCCGGCGGAAGTGAAGTTGTGGCAGGCCAACGATCCGGAAAAGCGGGACTTCCGGCTGGACACAATCGGGAAGGCGTACAAGAGCACTCCGCTCGAGGAGAAGAAGCCGGGGGTATATGTAGCGAAGGCTCCCAAGCCGGAGAAAGGGTACACGGCGTATTTCGTGGAGTTGACGTACGCGAGCGGGACGAAGTATCCGCTGAAGGTGACCACGGGAGTGCACGTGACGCCGGACACGTATCCGTTCGCGGCTCCGAAACTCGGCAGCGCGGCAGGGCCTGGAAGGACTTCGAATCCGGAGCCGATCCCGTTATACGGGAACGGCCATGATTAGCCGGCGGGAGTTCGTGGTGGGGGGCGCGCCCGCGATCTTGCGGGGCGCCGCGGCGGATGCGCCGAACATTCTTTTCCTGATGCCTGACCAATGGAGAGGGATGGATTTGGGCTGCGCGGGCAACCGGCAGGTGCGTACACCGAACATCGACCGGCTGGCGGGGGAAGGGCTGCAATTCACGAACGCGACCGCGAACTGCCCGGTGTGCACGCCGGCGAGGGGAATTCTGCTGACGGGGCGGGCTCCGCATGAGAATGGGACGCCGGTGAACGATGTGCCGTTGAAGAAGGATCAGCCGACGATTGCGAAGGTGTTGCGCAAGGCGGGGTATTACACGGGTTTTGTGGGCAAGTGGCACTTGCACGGGGGGCCGCGCCTGCCGGGATTCGTGCCGCCGGAGGACCGGCAAGGCTTCGAATATTGGGCGGCGAACATCTGTAGCCACGACTATTTTCACTCGCAGTACTTTCGTGATGATCCAACGCCGATTCCGATCGCGGGGTATGATTCGGCGGCGTGGACGGAGCTTTCCATGGAGTTTCTGGAGAAAGCGAAGGCGCGGAGGCAGCCGTTTTGTCTGTACGCGCAGCATACGCCGCCGCATGATCCCTATCTGCCGCCGCCGGGGCATGAGAAGGACTACCGGCCGGAAGAGATCCGGTTGCGGAAGAACTGGCAGGCCGGGGCGAAGCGGAATGCAACGAGCAAGGATATTGCCGGATACTACGCGGCGATCAATTTCCTGGATGGCGAGATGGGACGCATCCTGCGGCGGCTGGATGAATTGGGGATGCGGGAGAACACGATTGTGTATTTCCTTTCCGACCATGGCGACATGCTGGGGTCGCATGGGACCTTTCTGAAGCGGAAGCCGTGGGAGGAGTCGTCGCATGTGCCGGGGATCATGCGGTGGCCGAGGGGCATTCGGGCGGGGAAGTCCGATGCGCTGTTCTCGCATCTGGATTCGGTTCCGACGCTGCTGGGTCTTTGCGGGGTGGAGATACCGGAGACGATGAAGGGGTTCAATTTCGCGCGGCATATCCGGGATGGCGGCAGCGCAGGGTTGCCGGAATCGACGCCGCTGATGATCTACACGAAGACCGAAATGGACGAGTGGGATTGCTGGCGCGGGCTGCGAACGAAGCGGTACAAGTACGCTCGATTTCAAGACCGGCCGTGGGTTTTGTATAACCTCGAGAAGGATCCGTTTGAATTGCATAATCTGGTTGATTCGGCGGAACACCGCAAGCTGATGGGTGGGTTCGACAGGGAGATAGAGGCGAGGATGGACCGCGTGGGCGACAGTTGGAAGGAATTGGAGGACTGGCTTCCGGCGCGGAAGAAGGCGCCTCACTGACGGGAGGAGACACTTGGAGTGTGGTCCGGCGCGAGGGAAGGCGACGCGAGGGGAATTTTTGGGGTTTCGGGCTACTTCTTGAACTGGTTGAGCATGTCCTCGATGGAGGAGGAGAAGCCTTTCGCCTCTTCTTTGGCCTGCTTGATGGCGTTGGTGAGTTCGTTGCGGAGGTTGGCTTGGGTTCGGGCGGAAAAACGTTCCGCGTTGGCTAATGGCGGGGTGTCGTGTGGGAGGAGGTGGGAGAACTGCTCCTGGTAGAGGCGGTTGTTCTGGATGGATTTGAGCTGGTTCAGAGCGCGGGTATAGGCACGTTCGGCGGCAGTGCGGTAGCGGTGGAGGAGGGCGGCTCGTTTTTCGATGTCCGGGTTCTCGCAGAGGAGGGGATCGCCGGCGGCTTTCTCGTAGAGCGCAGCGTCGGCAATGGCGAGATTGCGGAGACGCCAGGCGGCGTGGATGAGTTGGTGGAAGGTGTCGAGTTCAATGGGGCCTTTGGGTTTGAGGTTGGCGGCGTATTCGGCTACGAGGGCATTGTAGTCTTCCTGCTCTTCGGGGGTTTGGAAGACGATGCGGGAGGATGTGAAGCCGTGGATGCGGCCGTTTTGGGCGGAGCGGGCCTTGCCTTCGGGGGTAATGGGGCCTTGGGACCTGGCACCGTTGATGCGAGCGGCGTCGCTATGAGCTTGACTGATGGTGGACATAGGGTTGTACTCTGGCCATGTTTTAGCACGGGGAGGGTTGGAGATTTATGGGGTGGGTTTGTAAGTGCTTGTAGGGTTGGGAGAAATATTTGTGGATTGATATGTGAACCAAATTTTCTCGCAGAGGCGCGGAGAGCGCAGAGGTTTTTTCTGGCGGAGAGCAGGGCAAATTACCGCGAAGCAGTTTCGTTCAATGCCGCGAGCGCCATTTCCTTTTTACCTGGAAGCTGGAAATATGTGCTGACTCAGCCGGGAAGGAAGGGCAAGCGAGAGCACTAAGCCGCTCATTTTGCAAATTTGGCACGAGTGTTGCGGTGATAAGACCCAAATGGATCGCACAAGCGGCAACAGCGGCTCGGGCGATTCGATCGAACCGAAAGGAGACCGACAATATGCGGAAATCAACAATGACACTCGGCATATGCAGCGGCGCGCTTTTGATGGCCTCGGCGCTCCTGTTCGTTCCCGCAGCTCACGGGGATGCGTGGAACAAGAAGACACAGGTGGCCTTCCATGATGAAGTAAAGTTACCTAACGGGGTGACGCTGCCTTCAGATGGAGAGTATGTTCTCAAGCTGTTCGATTCCAGCACAAACCGGCATATCGTTCAGGTGATGAATGACCGGGAAGACCGGGTTTACGCGACGATACTGGCGATTCCCAGCGAGAGAATGGAACCAAAGGGAAAAACGGTGATCACGTTCTATGAGACACCAGCCGGAGAGCCGCACTATATTCGGACGTGGTATTACCCCGGAGACACGATCGGGCAAGAGTTCACTTACCCGAAAGCAACGGCGGATTACCTGACGCGAGTCAGTGGAACAGAAACACCATCGACTCCGGAAGTTGCGCTGGCGACGCCACCGCCCGCAGCGGAAGCCCGGCAGGCCACTAGCGGACAGGAGGAGTCAGCGCCGGCGTCAGAGGCGACGCCAACACCGCCTGTCGTTTCAGAGAACCAGGCGCCAGAGAATGGGAGCGCAGTGGAGGAGCAGGCATCGCCGCAACCTCCGGCGGATGAAGCAGAGCAGCAGCCAGCAGAGCAGTTGCCAGCAGAGCAGCAGCCAGCGACATCCTCTTCGCAACCGAGTGAATCCAGCCAGCCACAGACATTGCCGGGGACGGCGAGCAACATGCCACTTGCGGCAGCGCTGGGTCTGATTTCGCTGGGGGCGGCGCTTGGCATCCGCGTCTGGCGTACCCGGAACATCTGAGGCGGGCAAGCTTCCCGAGGGGAGAGCGGCTCGCCAGCAGGCTCCCTCAAGCATTGGCGTGCCGCGATCAGGCAGGGAGGGCAAGGTGACACCAGGGAGTTGCGGCGCGAAACGCGTTTCGCACCAATCTGCGTTAGCGCCGCAATACAGTTGCCTGCCCTCCCGCTCATGGGCGGCGATGGTCAAAGGCCGCCATGCGCCGAGCCATTGAGGGATGGTTACACGATCAGGCTGAAGGCGGAGTTGGTCTACGATCCCGGAGGGTGGCATTGAAACGATCGCGAAGATGGATGTATGTTGAGCGGGTCCTGCTGATGTGCGCAATGGCCGGCCTCGGGAGTTACGGATATGTCTGGCTGGAGCGCTTCGTTTATGAGCAGTGCGAAACTGCTGTGTTCGAGAGACGCGTGGGAAGCGGGAGCGACGAGGCGGTAGCGGGCGAAGCGATAGGGGAGATGGCGATACCGCGACTGGGAATGCGGGCTGTGATTCTGGAGGGCGCCGATGAAGGAGCTTTGCGGCGCGGGATTGGGCACATTCCCGGCACGGCGCTGCCAAGCGGGACGGGGAACATCGGACTGGCTGGCCACCGGGACACCGTGTTTCGCGCGTTACGCAACATACGGGAAGCCGACATAATCCTGCTGACCGGCTTAGGAGGGACTTCAGAATACCGGGTGGAGTGGACATCGAGAGTGGGCCCGGAGGATGTATCGGTTCTCCGGCAGAGGAAGAAAGCGGAGTTGACACTGGTGACGTGTTATCCGTTCTATTATGTGGGGCCGGCTCCGGAGCGGTTTGTGGTGCGCGCATCGAGGATTGGCGAGGTATACAAGGCCGGCGAAGCCCAAGGGGTCCAGAACCGCGACGAAAAAGGCGGCGCTTCTTCCGGCCGCAATCACCGCTATCTATATTAGGATCTGTTTATCTTTCTACTTGAGCGCATGATCCGCACCTCGCCGCTGACGCCCCGACGGCTATGCCTTGCCGGCGATGGCAAACCCTGTGAATTACGACAAGACCGGCACGTTTCGCCTGCATGGATCGGCAGTTGGACCGGCAGGATGAACTGGAGAAAGTCGTTCGGTATATTGAGGAGAATCCTGTTGCGGCGGGACTGGCCGAGCGCGTGGAATATCAGAATGACAGGCCAGGAGGACTGTCCCATTTGGTAAATTTTCCGCTCTTCGGAATCACGCATGTGCTGATTCTTCTTTCGATACCGGTGACGGCGGGAGGGCTGGCGTATTGGGCGCGGAGGGACGAGCGGGCGGTGGCGGCGGGGCGATATCTGCTGGGCGGGTTTCTGCTGATGAATGAGCTGGGGTGGTACGGGTTCAAGCTGTACAAAGGATGGTTTCAGTTCCCGGCGGGGCTGCCGCTGCAGTTGTGCGACCTGACGTTGTGGTGCACGATTCTGGCGGCGTTGACGCTGCGGCAGGCGGTGTTCGAATTCGCGTTCTTCACGGGATTGGCTGGGGCGCTGATGGCGGTGTTGACGCCGGATTTGTGGGAGCCGTTTCCGTCGTATCCGACGATTTACTTTTTTCTGGCGCATTGCGGGATTGCGGCAACGCTGCTGTACCTGTGGTGGAGCGGGGCGGCGCGACCGCGGGCGGGATGTCTGCGGCGGGTGATGCTGCTATTGAACGGCTATGCGGCGTTTGTGGCGGTATTCAACGCGGTGTTCCACACGAATTACATGTACCTGTGCCGGAAGCCGCAGAATGCGTCGCTGCTCGATTACATGGGGCCATGGCCGGTGTACATTTTGACGGGGGAACTGGCGGCGCTGTGCCTGTTCGGTTTACTGTGGGCTCCGTTCCGGCGGCGGGGAATGGTATCTTGATTGCCTCGGGAACGTTTCTATGTACGAACAGATTCTTTATGATGTGTCGGACGCAGTGGCGACGGTGACGTTGAACCGTCCGGACAAATTGAACGCGTGGACGCGGCAGATGGAGGAGGAGGCGACGGCGGCGATCCGGAGCGCGGCGGCGGATGAGGGAGTCCGGGCGATTGTGTTGACGGGCGCGGGCCGGGGATTCTGCGCGGGCGCGGACATGAGCCTGCTGAGTTCTATCTCGCAGAGCGGGAGCACGAGCGAGCACAGGAAGGTGAGCGGCAGCGTGCTGGAAGATAACCAGCGGCAGCATTCGTGGCTGCTGAGCGTGCCGAAGCCGGTGATTGCGGCGATCAACGGGCCGGCGGTGGGATTGGGATTCGTGATTCCGTTGTATTGCGATTTCCGGCTGGCGGCGGAATCGGCGAGTTTCAATGTGATCTTTTCGCGGCGCGGACTGATTGCGGAGTACGGGCTGGCGTGGATGCTGCCGCGGCTGGTGGGACTGCCGAAGGCGATTGACCTGATCTTCACTTCGCGGAAGGTGGACGCGCGGGAGGCGCGGGAGATGGGGCTGGCGCATCAGGTGCTGCCCGATGAAGGATTCCTGGAGGCGGCACAGGGGTTTGCGCGGAACCTGGCGAAGTCGGTCTCGCCGCGGTCGCTGCGGGTGATGAAAAAGCAGATTTACGAGGCGCAGCGGCAGACGCTGGACGAGGCGATGGACGGGGCGATTGCGGAGATGCTGGAGAGCCTTTCGCGCGAGGACTTCAAGGAAGGCGTGGCGCACTTTCTGGAGAAGCGGGAACCGCGGTTTTCGGGGCGGTGACGCGTGAGTCATTTCTTTCTCAAAGCCGGGAACAGGCCGGAACAAAGCATGGAAGGAATGTTTTCGCCGGAGGAGTATGCGGACGTGGAGAAGTTTTACGCCGAGGAGCGTCCGACGATGCTGCACACGTTTCCTTCGCCGGCGCGAAAGCTCGGGGTGGGGGAGTTGATGGTGAAAGAGGAGACGGCGAGGCAAGGGCTGCCGGCATTCAAGGCGCTGGGAGTAAAGTATGCCGTGGAACGGCTGCGGAGGGAGGGGCGGCTGAGGCCGGATGCGGCGCTGGCGTGCGCGACGGACGGCAATCACGGACGGGCGGTGGCTCGCGTTGCGGCGAGGCTGGGGATGGAATCGCACATATTCCTTCCGGCGCATGCTTCCGAGAGGCGCATCGAATCCATTCGGGGAGAAGGGGCGCATGTGCACGTGGCGGTGGGGAACTACGATGAGGCGGTGTGGCAGGCGGCGAGGGAGGCGCAGGCGCACGGGTGGGTGTTGCTTTCCGATACGTCGTGGCCGGGGTATGAAGAGATTCCGCGATGGGTGATGGCGGGGTACACGCACATACTGGCGGAGGCGAGCCGGCAGTGGATTGAGCCACCGGACGTGGTGTTCGTGCAGGCGGGGGTTGGGGGGCTGGCGTGCGCGGCGGCGAGCTGGTTTGCGCAGCAATTCGGCAAGTGGCGTCCGTTTCTAGCGCTTTGCCAGGCGGCAAATGCGGCGTGCCTTGTGGAAGCGGCGCGGCGTGGCGCGCCGGTGAGGCTGGAGGGCACGCTGGAGACGGTGATGGATTGCCTGAGCGCGGGGGAGGCGTCCTACATTGCGTGGCCGGTGATTGAGCCGTTGTACGACGCGTATGTGGGAGTGGAGGAGGAAGAGGCGGTGGAAGCGGCGGGAGTGTTGCGGGAGAACGGGATTGCGGCGGGGTATTCGGGGGCATGCGGGTTTGCGGCGCTGTGGGCGACGATGCGGAAAGGGAATATGGCGGGGTTGAGGGCGGCGGCGGGGATGGGCAAGAGCACGCGGGTGATGGTGATTGTGACGGAGGCGCCGGCATAAGCGCTGGCGCGGCAGGCTGGAGAGCCACGGGCTAGTCGGCCATGGCGCGGCGGAGTTTGCCGACGAGGCGGTCGGCGACTTTGCGGGGGCCTCCGCGCTTGAGGGCTCCGAACCAGAGGCTGCGGTCCCCGGCTTCCTCAGACCAGAGGACTTTAGTTCCGGTGGCATCGAGGACGCTGACGGAACCGGAGGCGGTGTCGTGAAGGCCGAGGTAACGGCCGGTGATCATGGAGCCTGTGCCGGTGTGACTTTCGGCGACACCGGTGAGGATGGCATCGGCCTGTTTGCGCACGAGGGTGACGGTGAGGCGGCCTTTCAACTGTTTGGTGATTTCGGCGCGGATGTATTGATCGAGATCGTCGGGCATTTTGTCGACGAAGATGGTTTTCACTTCCTGAAGGGAAGTGATTTTCGGCGAGGGCGGCGGAGCGGGGGCAGCAGGCTGGGGAGCGGGTGGAGGCGTGGGCAGAGGCGCGGGCGCGGCCTCGGGGGGAGTATTCGAGGCCTGCGCGACGAGGGCATGCTGGATGATTGGCGCCTTCCTGGGGATGGTGAGGGGGGTTTCGGAGGGATGCAAGCGATTGAGGGCTCCGATGAGATCGGAATCGGCTCCGGCGCTTTCGAGTTCGGAGGCGATCTGTGGGGTGAGTTGGAAGGCGATGCCTCGCTGGGCGGCGAGTTCCATGATGCGCGAGGAGGGAGTGCCGACTTGGAGCAGAGTGACGATCTCGGCTTTGGAGAGGGGGTGGGCATTCTTCTGTTTCCCGGTGGATGCGGGGGTAGAGGCATGCGCAGGGGGGCGATAACTTGCCTTAACGGCATCGAGCAAGCCTTGGGAGGCTCCGGCCTTGAGCAGTTCGGCCTCCTCCCGCGAAGCGAGTTTGAAATCGACGCCGCGTTGTTTGACGAACAATTCGAGTTCGGATTGCGTGAGGCCGCCGATTTGGAGGGCGTCGAGGAGGCCTTTCCTGCTGATGGGTTTCACAGCCTCAGCGGAGGCGTGGAGGAGCAGGAGAAAGAAGAACGCAGCGATGGCGGCGAGTTGGCGGCGGAAGGTCTGATTCCACATATGTTTGGTCCTATTGGTTCATTGGTTCAAAGCATCCATAGCTTTTCTGCGCCTGGCCTCGTCGACGGGGGGATCGGCAGGTTTGGCAGGGGCGGTTTCCACGCGAGGAGGAGGCGGGAGTTCGACGGTGCGAGGGGGAACCGGCTCCTGGATGATGACCTGGCGTGGGGGAAGTGACAAGGCTCCTGGCTCGGGGCGGCCGCGGAGGGCCAAGCCGAGGCCAGCAAGCAGAATGAGGACACAGAGGGTGCCGAGGGCGATGTAGAGATGATTGCGGGAAGAAGGTAGACGGGAGGCGCGGGTGCGGACGGTGTCAGCCAGAGGCATGTCCTTAGAGGTGGTACGAGCGGGCCGGGCGACCAGATCGGTTGCTTCCTCGGGGAGGTACGGCTTGAGTTGGGCGCGCATGGCGGCAGCGGATTCGAAGCGTTGCTGAGTCTGCTTGGCGAGGGCGGTTTGCACAATTCGTTCGATGCCTTCGGGAACGGTGATGCCGCAGGCGGCGAGGGAAGGCGGAGGCATGTCGAGTTGTTTTTTGAGGAGTTCGAACTCGTTTTCGCTTTGAAAAGGAATGCGGCCGGTGAGCATTTCGAAGAGGAGCGCGCCGACGGAGTAGATGTCGGAGCGGGCATCGGCTTCGTGGCCGAGGATACGTTCGGGGGCCATGTATTCGATGGTGCCGACGATGCGGCCGGCGCGTGTCATGCGGTCGGAGTTGACGAAACGGGCGATGCCGAAGTCGGTGACTTTTACCTCGCCGGCTTCGGAGATGAGGATATTGGCGGGTTTGATATCGCGGTGAAGGATTCCCATGGCGTGAGCGTGCTTGAGCCCGTCGAGCACATGGACGGCGATGGAGACCGCGGTATCGAGGGGAAGGCGGCCGCGCTGGCGGATGATGTCCTCGAGGGAGCGGCCGTTGACGTACTCGATGACCATGAAGTATTGGTCTCCTTCGAGGAGGAAGCTGTAGAGGGTGGCCACGTTGGTGTGGTTGAGTTTAGCCAGTGCGACGGCTTCGGTGCGGAAGCGTTCCAAAGTCCCGGGCTGGTGGGCGATTTCCGGCAACAGGGACTTGATGGCGACGTCACGGTCCACCATCTCATCCACGGCATGGTAGACGGCTCCCATGCCTCCCTCTCCGAGTTTCCGGAGGATGCGGAAGTTGCCGATCCTGCGACCTGCCGTGAGGGTGTTCACGCCCGGTTACGCGAGAACGGGGAGAAAAAAGGATGACGAAGGCAGAAGAAATTTGCAGGCTTTACGGGAGAGCGGCTTGGCGGCGGAGGCGCGCGAGTTGGGCGTTGGCGTAGGAACTGCGTTTGGAGAGGGCTTGCCACTGCTCCCAACTGGCGAGGGCGCTGCGGTACCACGCCGCCGCCTGGGATTTTGCGCCGCGCCCGGCCATGACTTTGGCCATATCCTCCTGGGCATTGGCGAAATCGCGGAGGAAGTAGAGGTCAGAGGGGTATTGGCGGCGTTCGTTTTCAAGGAGTTGGAGGGAAAGGCGGAGTTGTGTTTCGGCGGCGGCCCACTGTTTGGCGGCGAGGTAGGCTTCGCCGAGTTCGAAGAGGGCGGATTCGCGTCCGGCGCGCGCGCCCAAGTCGTCGGGATTGCCTTTCCAGATGGATTCGGAGAGTTTGACGGCCTGGCGGAGGGTGCGGATGGCGTCGTCTGGTTTTCCGGAAGCGGCGAGAGCGCGGCCGAAGGCGCTGAGGCAGTTATGACGGATGCGGAGGTAGCGGAAGTCCGGCGTGGAATCGACCAGGGGCTGGATGTTGTCAAGGCAGATGCGGGCCTGGCGAACGGCTTCGGGGGGATTAAGGGGGATGAGGACCTCGGCGAGTTTGGCGGCACCGATGGAACGGTCCATGCGTGCGCGGACGTCTTTGGCGTCGCCGGTCATGAGGCGCTGCTGCAAGCTTTCGGCTTTGCGGTAGTATTCGAGGGCGTCCCTTGGACGGCCGAGATTGAAGTATGCCGGGTGGCCGGAGTAGTTGCCGAGGAAGTTGTAGATGACCATGAGTTCGCGCTGGAGGCGGGCATTGCGGGGCTCGGCGGCGCTGAGTTCGGCGGTAAGTTTTTCGGCCTGCTGATAGTTTCGGATACCGGACTCGGGATCTCCGAGTTCATGGGAGACGCGGCCGATTCTCTGGTAGGTCTTGGCGAGGTCAGGCTTGGAGTTCAACTGGCGGGCGACGGCGAGGGCGCGCTGGTAGGTGGCGAGGGAGGCGGCGGGTTTTTCGTCGAGGGTGGTGTCTCCGAGGCGGAGGAGGGCGTCGTTTAAGATGCGGAGGTCCTCTTTGCCGGCATCCGGGCGGCGGCACAATTGTTCGGCCGCCTCGACGGCACGACGCTGGGCGCCGGCTCCCTTGCGGGCGTCCCCACGGGCGGCATGCATGTCGCCTTCCTGCAATCCGGCGGCGGCGAGAACACGGAGCGCTTCGCGGCTGGAGGGGTTCCGGCGGAGCAGGGAGCCGGCGATCTGGGAGGCTTTGGCGAGGCTGGCGAGGGCGGCGCCGGAGTGCCCGAGGTTAGGGCGGCGCGGATCGCCCTGAACCTGGGCGACACGGAGGTAGGCATTGGCGAGTTCCTGATTGAGGGCGACGTCGTTGCCGGCTTCGCCGGCGAGGCTATCGAGGTATTCGAGGGCTGTTTTGACGACGAATTCGCGGGCTTCGGTGGCCCCCTGGAGGTTTTCGATCTTGTCGTGAAAGGAGAAGAGGAAGGTGTTGGCGAGTTTTCGAACCTGGAGGAAACGGCGCTCGGCGCGGCGCGCTTCGACGAGGGCGACGCTGATGCCGGCGAGCAGGCTGATGAGGACGAGGGCGGCGGCGGCGACCCAGATGCGGTTGCGGCGGATGAATTTGCCGGCGAGGTACCAGAGCGTATCCTGGCGGGCGGAGACCGGGAGCCCTTCGAGATGGCGGCGGATGTCCTCGGAGAGGGCTTCGACGGAGGGGTAGCGGCGTTCGCGCTCTTTGCGGAGGGCAGTGAGGACGATGTTGTCGAGGTCGCCCTGGAGAGTGCGGCGGAGGGAGGGTTCGGCGCGGGCGGCGACGGCGCTGGGACGGTCCGTCTCAGTCTGGCAGACGGCTTCGGCGATGTGGGCGGGGGAATAATCCTTGAGTTTGTGGGCATGCTCGCCGGTGAGCAGTTCGAACAATACGGCTCCGAGCATGTAGACGTCGCTGGCGGTGGAGACGGGCTCACCGCGAACCTGCTCGGGGCTGGCGTATTCGGGGGTAATCAACATCATGCCGGTGCTGGTGATGGCGGGGCCATCGAGGGGGCCGGCTTCGAGGACTTTGGCGACGCCGAAATCGAGGAGTTTCACCGTGGCGGCGGGGGTGACGAGGATGTTACCGGGTTTGAGGTCGCGGTGAACGATGAGGTTCTGGTGGGCATATTGGACGGCGGCGCAGACCTGGGGTGCTTAACAGTTTTGGGGAATAAGGATCGAACCGGCTCTTGAACCGCAAACTCGCCCCGCGGCGACGCCCCGACTGGAAAGGTCTGGGAACAGTCTGGAACAGTCACGCCACCGAGGATGAG
>JADLBG010000300.1 GCA_020847895.1 Bryobacterales bacterium | reverse complement strand
CGCGGTATGCGCTGTCGAGATATACTTCGCTTCCCGCCGGCCCGCGGAGTTCCAGGGTGAGCAGGGAGGGAAGAGCGGGTGGCTGGGATTTGGCGACCACGCTGAGCGGCAGGGCGGGATCGAAGTGTCCGGCAGCCCGCGGATGTTGGAGCGCCTTGGTGCGCTCAGGGATCACCTCGGCCAGGTATTCCGACAGTTCTGTCGCGCGCACGACGCCGTCGCTGTTGCGGTCGGCCTTTCCCTGGAGGCCTTCGAGCAGGAAATGGGTGAATGCGCCGTGTCCGCCGCCGAATTCCTCGCTTTCGAAGGACCGCTCGTCGGCGCGCGACGCAAGCAGCCGCAGCACACCGCGCCCCTTGTCGCCGATCTCATCCAGATACCGAGAGATAAGCGCCTGCTCGGCGGCCCCTCGCGCGGACCAGCCAAGGTTGCCGGCATGACAGGCATCCACCAGCAGCACTACCGTTCTGGCCCGGATTCGTTCGGTGATGATCTTGTCGAGTTCAGATATCGGGAGCGCCGTCGCGTAGAGGTCTTGTGGGTCCGAATCGTGACCCAGGAGATAGCCGTCCCGCTCGCCTTCGGTCACGCCGTGGCCCGCAAAGAACACGTACACAACGTCTCCAGGCTCGGCGGAGCGCGCCAGCCAGGTGCCCAGGGCCGTGCGCATTGCGGGAAGGGTTGCGTTCTCCTCCAGAAGCACCTTCAGGTGGCTGGAAGGGAATCCGCCGCCGTTCGGACTGCGCAGGAATGCAGCGAACTTCTCCGCGTCCCGGTGCGCGAAGCGAAGCTGCGCTTGAGGAGGCAGGTTCTTGTAATGCGAGATGCCGATTACAATGGCCCAGAGCTTGCCTTGCCTGTCGAGGCCGGCGCCGCTTTCGATCCACTCCATATTCAGATCGCGGCGCGCGTGCGGCGCCGTTTGGGGGGCGGCGGGCAAAGCAGACAGGAGGAGGGCGAACCATACCTGCGCGGGGAGGGCGCGCGAGGAGCAGGGCCTACGGGCAAGGGCACCTATCTCCCCAACCAGGTTTGAGTCGCGGCGCGAGTGCACTTGCTACCTCAGACGTCTCGTATCCCGGACGAAATTGAAGTAGCCGAGACCTAAGAAGTTTCCAGAGTTTTCGCTGTGAAGGATGGTGACGTTGCCCAGGACATCTCCTTGGTCGTTGATGGACCTGGCAAGACTCTGCCGGACACCAGGGAAGGACAGATCGTGGAAAACGCCGTTCCGCCCGGGAAGCGGGCTGATCCCGGTTGACAGGACCACGCTTCCGGCGGCTGGAACCTCGTCCGCTAGTGCCCGGCCGTTGCACCGGCCGTTGGACCGGAGGTCAAGGTCGAGGCCTTTCTTCCTGACAACGCCCGGCGTCTCCGTGCTCCGCGGCCAAGCCGTCGAGGCTACTGGGAAAATAGTGGCAAACAACAGAACCGGATGACTTCTTTGCATCGTGCTTCCTCCTTACGATCTGGGACTACACTACCTGCCGGTGCGCCCCTGTCACTACACACAGTGGTGGTGCGCGCTCACTGCACCGTGGCGCGGAAGCGCACGCGCAGTCACAATTGCGGACACCTGTGTGTCATGTGGGTTGCCGAATTGGCAAATGCAGCGCGCATCCTCAGTGGCCGTTTCTTCGGCCTCACACTGACGTGCGAAAAACAGGCGCAGAGTGGACACCAGCAAGAGTACTAGGCCATACATTGCGTGGGTTTCGCCCGCGGAAATGCGGGACGCGAGATCGATCCGGGCTAGCCTTGGGGCTAGATCAGTTCAGTTTCCACGACAAGAAGCCAGTTTCGGCTGAAGCTCAGAAAGCTTCCTGGTGTAATACTCCTTGCGATCGCCAACCAGACGCCGATAGGCTTCCGCAGCCCGGCGATATTCGGTGCAAACGCCGCCGGAGCCGAGCTTCCGGTACACCTCGGCTCGCTCCAGGCGCGCCCATGCGAGATTGTGCCAGGCCATGTAGAAATCCGTGTCCGTGACCAGGGCTTCGGTGTGTCCGATGGCCTCGTTCAAGGACACCAGCGCGGCTTGCCAGTCTCCCTGCCTGCGGCGGAATTGGCCGAGCAGCGTGAGCGCGTAGGCGAGCCTGTCGCGCACGCGGTGGTCCTTCGGATCGGCCTCCCAAAGCGCGCGGCGAATATCGACGCTGCGCTGGGCGAAACCGGCGGCCGCCGAGAGGCCGCCCTTCTTATCCCATCCCGTAGCCGCCATGCTCAGACTCTGGGCCAACTCCATTCGGGCTGTCGCGTCCAGCGGCGCGGCCTGCACGCGGCGCTCGTCCAACTCGACAGCGGCCTGGGCGTGTTTCAGCATGCTGCCGGCGTCATCCTGGTACATGCCGCTCAAATACTTGTGGATTACGGCGAGGTCGCGCATTCGATCCGGATCGGAGGGGCGGGACTCGAGCAGTTTCTCGTACACGGCCGTGGCCCGATTGCCGAAGGCCAATCTCTCGTTGAGAGGGAGTTGATCCGCTGTTGCCGTCGCCATTTCGGAGTAGGCTGCGCCCAGACCGCGGCGCGCCTGCCAGTCCTCCGGGGCGTCCTTCGCCAGCCTTTCCCAGTGCGCGAGCGCCTGCCGTTTCATCTCCAGGGAAGCGGACCCCGCGCCGACATGCACGTGCTGCGCCCCGATGAGGGTCAGCACGCGACCCATCTGGAGCGACGCCGCATGGTGACGGGGTTCGGCCTGGAGGACTCTTTCGAGAATGCGTTTCGCCTTGGTGTAGGTGGCGAGCGCCCCTTTCGTGTCGCCGAGATTTGCGCGGTTCGGATTGCCTTGAATATCTCCGAGCCGTACATAGGCGGATGCCAGTTCCAATTGCAGAGCCACATCCCGCCGGGCGTCACGGGCCAGAGAATCCAGGTACTCGAGCGCGCGCGCGACCATCAGCCGGCGGACTTCCGTCGTTCCCGCGAGGCGGGAAATCGGATCATGAAACTCGAACAGGATCGAGTTTGCCAGTTTGCGAACCTCCTGGAACCGGCGCTCGGCGACGGCGCGTTCGCGGCGCGCGATCTGCATCTGCCACACTACCGCGGCGCCCGCCGTGAAAAGCATGAGGGCCACCAGGGCGCCGATTGTTACAGGAACCCGATTGCGGCGGACCCACTTGCCGAGGCAGTAGAGTTTCGTCGCTCGAACGGCGGTTACCGGCCGTCCCGCGAGGTAGTTGTCCAGATCGGCAGCCAATTCCCGCGCGGATGCATAGCGCTCTTCCGGCGCCTTGCGGATCGACTTCAGGACGATTTGATCCAGGTCGGCTCCGGCCTCCGGCGGGGGTGGGTCCACCTCGAGGACGCGCCGGAGCATGTCCAGGGTCGAAGAGCCGGACAGAGAATAGGCCTGGCGCCCGGCCAGCAGCTCATATAAGAGCAAGCCCAGAGAGTAAACGTCGCTGACAGTGGAGACCGGTTCCCCCCGCACCTGCTCCGGACTCGAATAGTTGAGCGTCATCAGACGACGCTCCGGGGCGGTGCGGTCGCCTTCCTCGCCGTTGGCAGGCAGTATCCGCGAGATTCCGAAGTCGAGCAGCTTAGGCTCTCCTTCCGCCGTCACGAGAACATTGCCGGGCTTGATGTCGCGATGAACGATCAGGTTGCGGTGGATGAACTCGATGGCTGCGGCGATCTGTTGAAAGAGCCGGATTCGGGCGGGAATGCTCAGGTTGTGCCGGCGGCAGTAAACGTCTATCGGCACGCCTTCGACCAGTTCCATCACCAGATACGGCGTGCCCTCTTCGCTTACTCCGGCATCCAGGAGTTCGGCGATGTTGGGGTGGCGCAAGCCGGCAAGGATGAGTTTCTCGCGCTCGAAGCGCCGCCAGGCTTCCCCGCCGGCGGCGAGCAGGCTGACGAACTTCACGGCCACCTGACGCGCGAACTGGCCATCGTCACGCTCGGCTCTGTAGACGACGCCCATGCCGCCGCGTCCGAGCTCACCGGTAATCCGGTACACGCCAACCCGCCGGCCATCCAAACGGGGCGCGGCGGCGTCTTCCGGCGTGGGGAAACGGGCGAAGTAGGACTCGGCGGCGGGGAGGTGCGCGAGCATTTCCCGAACCTCGGCCGCGCTTTGCGGATCGTCCGCACAGAGATGATCCAAAGCAGGAAGACGCTCGGACTCCTCGAGGTCGAGAAGTTGAGCGAAAATCTCCTCAACCTTCCGGCTGCCGGAACTCACCTCTCCCTCCTTGAATCTGTTGGTGGAGCCAGAGTTTAGCCAAGGTCAGCTCTTTCTTGACCATGCTTGGGGAAAGATCGATGGCTTCGGCGATTTCGGCAATGGACAGGCCGCCGAAGAACCGCAGTTCGACGATATCCGCCCTTCGCTGGTTGGCGTGTTCGAGACGGGTGAGGTACTGGTCGAGTTCGACATAATCTGCCTCGAGTGCCTTGGGCAATGAGGCAGCCTGTGGAGGCTCCGCGCCGGACATTTCCGAGTCACGTTTCCGGGCGCCGTGACGGCGTGAATAGTCCACCAGAACCTGACGCATCAGGCGCGCGGCGATTCCATAGAAGTGCTTGCGGTCGCGCCACGCCTCGGGGGGTTGGCCGGATAAGCGGAGAAACGCCTCGTGTACAAGACCCGTGACGCCGAGGGTGTGTCCCGGCCGCTCGTGGCGCATGTAGGAGCGGGCGATGGCGCGGAGTTCGTCGTAGACCAAGGGAAGGACCCTTGCCAGCGCGTCGGGATCACCATGGGTCCACTCTTGGAGAAGAGCGGTGACCGTCCCCGGGAAGTCCGCCGGGATGTTGAGGGGAACGGCTGGGCCGCGAGTATCGGACATCGTATTCTTCTTCTCCGTACGGTAGTCGGTCTCCTGTTGTTTTCGCATGAAGGTCCGGACGGGGGCGACATATTATAGCAACGTAGGCAGGTACCGATCGGTGACCAAAGTCACTCGAGATCGATCGGTGCGCTACGGTTCGGCCACAGGGCTTCTCACCGTGACAATGGTCACAGCAAACAGGGGGCATCTGAGCCTAATCTCGGTATATGGCAGTCTATCTGAAGTCGTACCGCGACTCGGCGGCATTTCGCGCCGAGAAGTTCAATCCTGTGATGGTTGGCGCGAGCGCGCAAATGAAAGCTCTGCTCACCTGCCTGGAACCGGGACAGTTCATCCCGGTCCACCGTCCCGGCGTGGACATGTTGCTGGTGGTGCTGGAGGGGGAGGGGCGGGTTGTCGCCGGGGACCAGGAGGAAGCCGCCGGGCCGGGAACCACGGTATTCGTTCCTGCGGGCGAAACCCGGGGATTGAGAGCGGATAGCCGGCTGATCGCCATGCACGTGGTCAGTCCTCCGCCAACCGAGGCCGATCATGTCGAAGTGGCGGCCCGCCTGAAACAAGGTACGTGGAAATGAAAAGCTTTGATGAGGCGCCGTTTCTGGTGATTTGGGAACTTACGCAGGCGTGCGATCTGGCCTGCGTGCATTGCCGGGCTTGCGCCATTGCCGATCGCAATCCGTTCGAACTGAGCACGGAAGAAGGGTTCCGGCTATTGGAAACGGTTCGAGAGTTTGGCGATCCGCTGATGGTGTTCACGGGCGGAGACCCGCTGAAGCGGCCGGACGTCTTTCCTCTTTTGGAAAAGAGCGTGCAGCTTGGCTTGCGGACAACGATCACTCCGAGCGCCACGCCGCTGTTGACGGAGGCGGCGATCGACGGGTTTCAGCGGTGCGGCGTGGCTCGGATGGCGGTGAGCCTGGACGGGCCGGATGCGGCGAGCCACGATGGTTTCCGCCGCGTGGAAGGATCGTTCGCGAGGACCGTGCTGGCGCTGAATTACGCGCGGCAGATCGGTTTGCCGACGCAGATCAACACCACGGTGACGCGGCATAGCATTGGGCGGCTGTCCGAGATTTCCAGCCTGGTGCGGGATTCCGGCGCGCGTCTGTGGAGCGTGTTTTTTCTGGTGGCGACCGGCCGGGCATCGGCTTCGCAGGACCTCTCCGCGGAAGAGTACGAAGAGGTGTTCGCCTTCCTGTACGAGCTATCGAAGACCGCGCCGTTCGACATCAAGACGACGGAAGCGCAACACTACCGGCGGTACGTGGCGCGGCAGCGAAAAGCGGAGCGCCGCTCCGGGGACGCACGGCACGCGCCCCCCGACGTCATCCAGAGGCAAGCCGGAATTAACGACGGCAAGGGCTTTGTTTTCGTTTCGCACACAGGCGAGATTTACCCGAGCGGATTCCTGCCGATTTCCGCGGGCAACGTCCGCCGCGATTCTCTGGTGGAGGTCTACCGCCACTCTCCGCTTTTCCGCACGCTGCGCAATGCGGACAACCTGCACGGCAAGTGCGGGGAATGCGAGTACCGCAATCTCTGCGGCGGTTCGCGGTCGCGATCGTTCGCGCTCACCGGCGATTACCTGGCGGAAGATCCGCGATGCGTCTATATACCGAAGACAGAGGGATCGGGCAGGCGCGCGGAGCGGGCCGCGCCTCCGGCGCCGCCGGCAGCCGGATCGATGGAACCCCTGGTCCAAGTCCAGCCGGAAACCTTGCGGTAGCGCTCCTGGTCCTGACGGTGGGTTTGGTTGCAGATTTTCTTTCGCCGTGTGACAGAAGTCACCGTCTTGAGACTCCGGTGCTGTCATTGTGGGGGAATGAAGGAACTGGATATCAATGCATTCTCTGACTTCAACGATCAGGAAATAGGCCGCAGGGTGCTATTGGACGATCCCGTGATGCGGGTTATGCTCCTGTCGCTGCGCGCGGGCCAGGGCTTGCCCGAGCACACGGCGAATGGGCTGGTGACCGTCTACTCGGTAGGCGGCCGGGTGCTGTTTTACGAGGGCGACCAATGCTCCGAGATGGTTCCCGGAAAGCTGATTCGTCTCACGCCGGGCCGGGTGCACCGTCTGGAGGCCAAAGAGGACTCGCGACTGCTGGTCACGATGATCCGGCCCGCTGACGCTTCCGCCTGGACCGCGATGGCTCCCAACGGGCGGGCGCTCGATCTGCGGCAGACGCCGAGAGAACGGCGGCACAGCACAGTGTTCTACGCTTTCGATCAACTCGCGGTGGGCGAGTCGTTCTTTCTCGTCAATGACCATGATCCTCAGCCGCTACACGCCCAGATGGAGCAACTGCGGCCGGGGGAACTTGCTTGGGAATACGAAGCGCGGGGACCCTACGAGTTTCGCATCAAGGTGTCGCGCGTGGCTCCTGGTGCAACTTCAGCGCCGGCAGCGGCTGTGTCCGCCGGCAGCCATTAGCGGCGGCCATACTTTCGGAACTGGCGAACTCAGGAATGCAAGTGTACAGCGCCATCATCCTGCTGCTGACCGCCGGCATGGTGGTTCTGCACCTGTTCGAATGGCGGGTGGTACCGGTTCTCGTTGCCGGGGCAGGCAGCGGCGATTCCGGAATCCGGGCCGCCCAGTGGCTACGGCGGGCGATTCACCTGGAGGGGCTCTATTACCTGGCAATTCTGCCCATTCTCTTTGCGGCCCCGAATAGCGTGACGCGGAGTCTGTTGGCAATTTTCGCCCTATACCATTGGGGCGGCGCGGCGGCACTCCAGGCGACGGGGTTCTGGCGAAAGAGAAGCGAGAGGATACTTCCGGCGGCCGCCCGCCGGATGGTCACCTGGACGCTGGCGGCGCTCGACGCGGCGGAGGTGGCGTTGCTTATTGTGTTTGGCGGAGCACTATACGCTTCGCTTTTTGGCAGCATTGCCGTGGCTGCTGTCACGAAAATTAGTTCCAGATAGGCGTAATTAGCTCAAAAGGGGGAATTCATGGAGGGCCGGCAGGAGTTTTTAATGTTCGGAACCGATTGGAACAACAAGCCGTTGAGCGAACTGACGGCCCGTATTGTCATCGCGCACCATGGCCGTTTTCGAGTGGAGTTGCCGGCTTTGCAGGGGGCCGCGCGGGAGGTTTATGCCTGCCATCGCCAGCGGGATTTCGCGCGTTTGGCTCCTCTACCGGGCCTATTGTTTCGATTGGGGGATGAATTGGAACGGCACATGAGGCGCGAGGAACTGACGATCTTTCCGGCGATCACGGCGCTCGAGAGGGCCGCGGAGAGGGAAGAACCGGTAGTCGGGAATCGATGCGCCGGTTCGCTGATCTCCGCCACGCTCTCGGAACATGACGATATTCTTGACTTGCTGGCGGAGGCGCGGCAGATGACAGGGAATTACGAACCACCGCCGAACGCCGATCAGCCGTATCGAGTGTTGCTGCATAGGTTCGAGGCTCTGGACCGCGATCTCAATCTGCACATTGTGCTGGAGAATGACTCGATTTTTTCGCGGGCTTTGTCGCTGGCGCGCCGGCGCTGAGGATGCGTTTGGATCCCGGCAATGATTGACTGGAGGCGTATTACCAGGTGTGACCGGAGTCACAGCCGGACGGCCTTCACGGCGGATATGATGAAATGGAATCAGACAGGAGGATGCGATGAAAATTGAAACCAATACTTCGGTCGGTGATATTGCCGCCACTTCCGCGGCTGCGGCGAGTGTCTTAGAAAGATATGGCATAGACTATTGCTGCCACGGGAAGAGCTCGCTCGAAGACGCGTGCCGGGCAAAAGGGGTATCGCCGGAAAGCGTCAAGGACGATATTGCGCATGCCATCACCGGGACGCCTGCCAACTCGACCGACTGGACTACGGCTCCGCTCAGAGACCTGATTGAGCACATTGTGGCGAAGCACCACGAGTACCTCAAGCTGGAGTTGCCGCGGATTGGGCAGAGGGTGCACACGGTGGCGCGCGTCCATGGGGAGAAGGACCCGGCTGCGCTTCACGAGTTAGAGCAGGTCTACGACGGACTGGCGGAGGAGATGAACCTGCACATGCACAAAGAGGAGATGATGCTGTTTCCGGCGATTGAGCGCTCCGAATTCGCCGCGCAAGGCGGAGGCCCGCTGCCGCCGCTGCCGTTCGGCACCATCGCAAATCCGATCTCCGTCATGGAGCACGAGCATGACAGCGCCGGGAACGCCCTTATCCGGATTCGCGAGCTCACACGGGATTTCGAGGCGCCTGCTTACGCCTGCTCCACGTACCGAGCGATGCTGGAGGGTCTCAAGGCATTAGAAGCCGATTTGCATGTCCACATCCACCTGGAGAACAACATTCTGTTCCCGCGGGCCATCGCGCTCGAGAGGAACAACTGAGGCGGGGGCCTGAAGCGAGAAGACAATGCCGGTAATCATAGGCGCGAAGCGCGAAAGCAATTTTACCGATCCGATCGGTATGCTGGGCGACTGCCATGGCAGGATCGTTCGTTTTCTGCAGGTGCTGGTGACGCTCTCTTCCCACGTGAACGGCGGCCAGTTGAACTCCGAGCAGCGCTCCGCGCTCGCCACGAGCCTGCTGTACTTCCGCGAAGCGGCGCCCAAACATACGGCTGACGAGGAAGAAAGCCTGTTTCCCCGCCTGCGGCGCCTTCGTAAGCCGGAGACGGCCGCCTTGCTTGCGAAGGTGGACTCGCTCGAGGAGGAACACGCCTGCGCCGACCGGAGCCACGCGGAAGTGGACCGGTTGGGCCAGTTGTGGTTGCAGCAGGGGCAGCTTCCGGCCGAGGACGCGGCGCGCTTTTCCGTCCTGGTGAACCAACTTTCCGAACTATACCGGCGCCATATCGGCATCGAGGACCGGGAAGTGTTTCCTTTCGCCGCCGCGGCGCTTGCCGCGGAGGACCGGGAGGCGATTGGCGCGGAAATGGCCGCGCGGCGCGGGTTGGGGAACGGCAAGCCGGTGGAAGAGCAGACACGCGGCAGGGTGATTGCCCCTCAATAACGTTTGTGACTTAAGTCATCGTCATTGCGGGCAGCCGCGTATAGCCTGAAGTTATGGCGGATGCAGAAGTCATGATCACGCGGGACATGGAACTGCCGGAAATCCTTTCCCGGTATCCGGGTTGCCGCAAGGTATTTGATCGTTACGGACTGGTGGGTTGTGGCGGACCGCTTGGCCCACGGGAATCGCTTTCCTTCTTTGCGCGCGCGCATCGCGTGGACGAAGCCCGGCTGCTGGCCGAATTGCAGGAGGCCGCGCGAAACAGCATTCTGGAGGCGGGGGCTCCCGACTATCAGCCGGGGCCAGGCGATGTGATCTATCGCCGTTTCTTTCGCGCCGGCGTGCTGACCATGTTCACCTTCGGGTGCGTGCTGGGCGCCATCAACCTGGCAATCATGGCGGCCAGCCAGCGGCTTGCGTCGCTGGACATGCGAGCGGTCACGTGGGCGCACGCGCATGCCCAGGTGGCGGGTTGGGTGACGTTCTTCATCATGGGGTTCGCCTATCAGGCGATCCCGCGGTTCAAGTTCACCACGCTGTGGCGGCCGCTGCTGGCTTCGAGAAGCCTCTTCGTCATGGCCGCGGCGCTGACGGTGAGGACCTTTGCCGATCTTTGGGCCTCCGAGCCCGCCTGGGCGCTCGCCGGTAAGATCGCGGGAATCGGCGAACTGGCGGTGGTGCTGACGTTCGTTCTCATCATCACCAAGACGATTCGCAAATCACAGAATCCCATCGAACCATACGAACACTTCGTGTTTGCCGCATTGGCGTGGATGGTTGCGGCATTCGCATTCGACTGGTGGATGTTCGCCACCTACTCGACGGTAAGCGGACGCGACGCCTGGATCAGCTTCATCAGTCTCTACGATGCGCCGTGGCGGGACCTGCAGTTGGCGGGATTCGCGGGCACCATGATTCTGGGGGTCAGCCAGCGATTCCTGCCGTTCATCTACGGCTTCCGGGAGGTTCCCGCGCGAACCTCGCGCATTGTTCTCTATCTGTGGAACCTCGCGGTGGCGGGCAATGTGGCGGCCTATGCGATGCTGATTCGCACGCGGCAGCCCATCTGGGGCATCGCGCTGGAACTCTGCATCGTGGGAATGTTCGTGTCCGTAGTGCTGCTTGTGCGCGGCTTCGGCCTGTTTTCCGTCAAAGTGGAGCCGGACCGCTCACTGCCGTTTATTCGCGCCGCCTACTTTTGGGCGCTGGCGGCGATTGTGCTGCTGGCGCTTCTGCCCGTGTACGACGCAGTCATCGGCGTTGACTTCTCGCACGCCTATTTCGGCGGATACCGGCACGCATTCACGGTGGGGTTCATCAGCATGATGATCCTGGGTGTTTCGAGCAAGGTGGTTCCGGTGTTGGGCGGCCTTGACATCCGCCGGCTGAGCACGTTGCGGGCGACTTTCTGGCTGGTAAACATCGGCAACGCCATGCGCGTAGTTTTCCAGATTCTCACCGACCGGTACGAATGGGCTTACCCGCTGATGGGAGCGAGCGCGTGGATTGAAGTCACGGGCCTTTCCTTGTGGGCGATCGATCTTTGGCGCGCGATGGGCAGCCGGCCGCATACCGCTGAAGGGCGCGTGCTCGATTCGATCGGACCGGATACGAAAGTCTACGACGTGATCCACCGCTATCCGGAGACGACTCCGCTGTTTCGCGAATTCGGCTTCAGTATGATCGACAACCCGGTGGCGCAGCGCGTCTTTGCGCGTTCCATCAGCATCGAGCAGGCATGCCGCCTGAAGCACGTCGATTTCGCGGTATTTCAATCGGCGCTCAACAACGCCATCCGCAAGGACTGTAGCGAATCCGGCGGATTGATCCAGATCGGATGAGGCGACAACACGATCATTGGCGGCGCTTCCGCGCCTTTTCTACAATGAAGACAGAGGGGAAATAAATTCATGGCGACGTCCGTACGAAATCTGGAAGTGGCGGATAGGATTGTTGTTCCGCATCCGGTGACGCTGGAACTTTTCCGCGGGATGCTGACCGTTTTCTACATTGAAGAGCGGATGAAGGCATTTGTGCGGCATGGCAAATGCAGTTTTCACGCTTCCACGCGCGGCCACGAGAAAATCCAGACCGGCATGACCATGCTGCTGAAGCCGGGGCACGATTGGTTCTTCACCTACTACCGGTCGAAGGCCGTGGCGGTGGGTCTTGGCATGCCCATCAAAGACATCTTTCTCGGGATGCTCAACCGCGAGGGCGATCCGAATTCGAACGGCCGCAACATGCCCGAGCAGTGGTCCAGCCGCAAATTGCGGCTGGTGGCGCAGACGGCGGTGACGGGCACGCAATATCTGAACGCGGTGGGAATGGCGCGGGCCGTCAGAATGAATGGCGGCGACGAGATCGTGCATGTTTCTTCAGGCGAGGGGGCGACGAGCGAAGGAGAATTTTTCGAGGCTCTCAATTGGGCCGCGCGGGAGAAACTGCCGGTATTGTTCACGGTGCAAAACAACGGTTACGCCATCAGCGTGCCGCAGAGCAGCCAGACCGGATCGGAAGTTCATCGCATCGCGCAGGCGTTTGGGATGCCGACGTTTCAATTGGATGGCACCTGGTTCGAGCAGGTGTATGAAACACTGCCTCCGCTGATCGAAGCCATGAGGCACGGGGCCGGCCCGGCGCTGGTGGAGGCGAAAGTGGTGCGGCTCGATCCTCACTCTTCTTCAGACGACCAGCGCAAGTATCGCGGCGAGGCGGAATTGCAGTCGATCGTCAACCGCGACCCCATCCTTCAGACGGAGAGCTACCTGCTGCGCAACGGCGTGCTCACGGACGATCAAGTGGCCTCGCTGCGGGCGGAGATCAAAGCGGAAGTGGATCGCGCGGCGGAGGAAGCGGATCAGGCTCCGGCGCCGGACGAATCGCGTCTGATGGCGCACATTTATGCAACCGATCCCGAACTGACGGGCGATGCGAAGCCGCCAACGTACCTTGCGGGCGAGCCGGTTACGATGATCGACGCCATCAACCACGGCCTGCGCGAGGAGATGGAGCGCAATCCGAAGATCGTGATGTGGGGGGAGGATATTGCCGATCCGAAAGGCGGAGTGTTCGGGGTGACGCGCGGATTGAGCACGGCATTTCCCGGACGCGTATCGAATTCGCCGCTGGCGGAAGCGAGCATTGCCGGCGTGGCGGCGGGCATGGCGATCGGCGGCTACAAGCCGATTGTGGAAATGCAGTTCGGGGATTATCTCTGGCCCGCGGCCTTGCAACTGCGCGATGAGATTCCGACTGTCCGCTGGCGGAGCCAGGGAGAGTGGGAGTGCCCGGTGGTGGTGCGGGTTGCAGTGGGCGGCTACATCAAAGGCGGTCCATGGCATTCGGCCAATGTGGAGACGTTCTTCGCGCACATTCCAGGCTGGTATGTGGTGTATCCGAGCTGCGCGGAAGACGCCAAGGGCCTCATTAAGGCCGCGGCGCGCTCGAAGGACCCGGTGATGTTCCTGGAACATAAAGGCCTCTACCGGCGGGTGCACGCCAAGACGCCGGAACCGGACGCCAACTACATCCTGCCGTTTGGACGCGGCGTCATCAGGCGTGAAGGGAAAGACCTGACGGTGGTCACGTGGGGCAGCACCGTCTACATGGCGCTGGATATGGCGCGCCAGTTGGAAAAGGACGGCATATCGGCTGAAATCATCGACCTGCGCTCGATTGTGCCGCTGGACGAAGAACTCATCTATCGCAGCGTTCGCAAGACCAACCACGTGCTGATTGCGCACGAGGACACGCTCACGGCTGGTTTCGGAGCGGAGGTTGCCGCCCGCATCGCCGAGAACTGCATCGGATCACTCGATGGGCCGGTGGTGCGGGTAGCGGCCAAAGACAGCTTTGTGCCTTCGGCTCCGAATCTGGAGTTGGCGGTGCTGCCTTCCGTCGCCGATCTGCTACGCGGAGCGCAAAAGGCGCTGACGTTTTGAGCACTAACCGTGGAGGCTAGAACCGGTCCGGGCGGAATGCGCTGATGTCGAGGCTGGGCTGGCCATCGAGCAGGCATTCGGCCGCCAATTTTCCGGTGACGGGCCCCAAGGTGAGCCCCATCATGGCATGACCGGTAGCGACGAATAAGCCGGGGAAGCGCGCGAGCGGACCGACAGCCGGGAGGCCGTCGGGCAAGCACGGGCGCAAACCGCACCATTCCGATTGGATGACCGCGTTTGCCGCGGTGTTCAGGTAGCGGGCGGAAGCTTTGGTGATCTGCTCGAGCCGCGGGCGTCTGATCTCATGATTGACGCCGGAGAACTCCAGCGTTCCCGCGAAGCGCACAAACCCATCCATCGGGGTGCAGAAGACCATGTTCTCGCCGAGGACACAGGCGTGGCGCAAAAGTTCCGGGCCGCCTGCCGCGGGGGTGCAATCGCGGTGGTAGCCCTTTGCCGGCTGGAGGGGAAAATCGATTCCCAATTTCCGGAGAAGCGGCACGCTGTATGCTCCACCGGCCAGCACGACGGAGGTAGACTCGAGGACCTCTCCACTCCGCGTCTCGACGCTCCAGACCTCGCCGCCGGCACGAAGCGCGGTAACCTCACTGCCGGTCAGGAATTGCGCCCCGTGGCTCTCCGACCGCTGCGCCATTTCCAGAACGAACTGGTAGGGGTTGACGCTGGCGGCTTCGGGATGGAACACTCCGCCCGCGACGCCATCGTTGAGGGCCGGTTCCCGCTCCCGCAAAGCGCCGCCTGATATTACTTCGGGATGGAATCCGAAGCGGGACACCATCGCCGCTTCCTCCCGGGCGGATTCCCAGCCGCGTTCCGTCAGATACACCTCGTAATACCCGTCGCCGCGGAAGTAACACTTCAACTTCTCGTTTTCGATTAACTCGTCGAAGAGACGCCGGGTGGTCTTACCCAACGGCGTCAGAGCGGCCATGGCATGCTCGAGGTGGCGCTCAGTGCAGGTGCGGCTGAAGATCCAGAGCCACCTGGCAAGCGCCGGATCGGGTTTGGGCGCCACATACAACGGGTTGAGCGGATGAAAGAGTGACTTGAGGGCCTGCCGGACGCGGCCGGGCTTGTTGATGGGCGGGTGGTCCGGCGTGATGGATCCGGCATTGCCGAAAGACGCCGCTTTGCCGACCTGGTCGCGCTCGAGCACGGTGACGCGCGCGCCGCGCTTGGCCAGGTAATACGCGCAGCAAACCCCGATGACGCCGCCGCCGATGATGATGGTGTGCCGGTCCGTTGATGGCATCGATCTCAATAGCTCCGTTTCTCAGTTTCTTTCACCCGCGCCCAAACCCGGAGGCGGCTACAGGCGAAGTTGCTCGACGGGGCAGAAGTGAGCCGAGCGGCCGCCGACCTTGATGCGTTCGATGACGTGCCCGCGCGGACAGCACTTACCTTCGCGGCCGTAGACCAGCAAGACGCGGTCGTAGCCCTGTCTGGAACCGTCGGGCGCGCGCCGTCCGGTGGCCCCTAATCGAATGGATTCGCGCAGAACGGTCCGCATACTGCGATACAGAATCCGGAACTGAGGCGTCTGCAGATGCTCCACACGGGTGAGAGGGTGCAAGAGGGCGGTATACAGAATCTCGTCCGAATACAGGTTGCCGATGCCCGCGATGAAGGCGGGATCCATGAGCACTTCCTTGAGGTTTCCTCGTTTGCGATGGAATAGCCGTTCAAAATTCGAGAACGTCAGGTGGGGCGACAGCGGCTCCGGGCCGAGGTCCCGGAGTTCGGGCAGGCCTAGGATGTCACGCTCCGGTCCGCACATCACCTTGGCGAATTTCCGCAGATCCGACAGCCCCAGTTGCTCTCCGTTGTCCAACTCGAAAACGAGATGGATGAAGCGGCCTCCTTGCGGTGCGTGATCCGCGGAAGCGGCGGGTTGCCAGCGGCCTGCGCCTTGAGATGCGGCGGGATTCCAAGCCCACTTCCCCATTTGCAGGCGGCCGGAGATTTTTTGATGGACAGCCAGCAGATGGCTCCGGCTGAGGTGGATGAGGATGTATTTGGCGCGGCGATGGATCGCTTCAATTCGCCGGCCTTTGATGCAGGATCGGAACGCTTCCTCTGATTTCGGGAGGTGGAAATATTTTGGCCAGTCCGTCCGGACATCGACAATTCGCCGGCCGGCAAGCGGGCCGCGCAGTTCGCGGACAATCACTTCGACTTCCGGCAGTTCAGGCATTGTTTCTCATTTCGAGTGTGATGCGAAGGGACAGCCCAGTCAACCCCGGAAGTATCAGGATCCTTGCGATTTCGTGACATTCGTTTCCGGCTGCATGACGAATGCACTATTTTCAAGACCGCCTCCTAATCGTCAAAGTAGAGTCGATGGTCTGAAGTGGATCGTGCTGTGCGTTGCCACGCTATGGCCGTCCAATTGCATACTTGCTGAGCACGAAGGAGCGCTGATCTCGTGTGGCCGCTGGGCGTTTACTTTGCGCTGGTTCTGCTGCTGGTTGCCGGCATGCTGCTGGTTTCGTACCTGTTGGGGCAGCGCCACCGCCAGCCAGCGACCGGGTCGCCCTATGAGGGCGGCATTCTCTCGGAAGGTTCTGCCCGGGTACGGCTGTCCGCGAAATTTTACCTGATGGCAATGTTTTTTGTGATATTCGACCTCGAAGCAGCGTTCCTTTTCGCGTGGGCGGTTGCGGCACGCGCGCTGGGGTGGCAAGCCTATTGGGAAGCCGTGGTTTTCGTGGGTGTTCTGGTTGCCGCGTTAGGGTATCTCTGGCGCGTGGGCGCGCTCGATTGGAGTGGGAGGGCCGGAGGCGCGAAATAACACATGCGATTTTCCATCACCAGGCCGGAACAGGCAATGCCCCAGCCAGAGGGATCCGCTCTCCAGGAGGCGGTGCAACGCAGCATCATCCTTTCGCGGTTGCAGGACCTGGTGGCCTGGGGGCGCAAGAACTCCATCTGGCCGTTCAATTTCGGACTCTCGTGCTGCTACGTCGAGATGGCCACCAGTATCACCAGCAAGTATGACCTCGCCCGCTTCGGCGCGGAAGTGATTCGCGGGACGCCGCGCGAGGCGGACCTGATGGTGATCGCGGGGACGGTGTTCATCAAAATGGCTCCCATCATTCAACGCCTTTACGAGCAAATGATGGAGCCGCGCTGGGTGATCTCGATGGGGTCCTGCGCCAATTCCGGCGGAATGTATGACATCTACAGCGTCGTGCAGGGCGTGGACAAATTTCTGCCGGTGGATGTTTACGTTCCCGGCTGTCCGCCGCGTCCGGACGCATTTCTGGAGGGGTTGACCCTCCTGCAGAAAGCCGTCGGGACCGAGCGCCGGCCGCTCAGTTGGGTGGTTGGGCCCCAGGGTGTGGAACGGCCGCCGGCGCCTTCGCTTCGCGATCTCAAGCGGGCCGTACGGCAACAAGCCAAAGATTTACGCACGCCGGATCAGACATGACCGCCACCGCGACTCTCAATGCGGTGGAGGCCCTGCGCCGGCGGTACGGCGCGGACATAGCCAGTGAGCAGACGGCGGATGGCGTGCCCACCTGCTGGTGCCCGCGCGCCCGCATTCACGAAATGCTGGCGTATCTCAAAGACGGAATCGACGCGCCGTACAAGATGCTCTATGATCTGACGGCAATCGACGAGCGGATGCGGCTCAAGCGCGGCGCCGGGCAATCTGATTTCACGGTGGTCTACCACCTGTTTTCTTTCGAGCGAAACGCATACATCCGGATCAAAACCGCGCTTGAAGCAGATGCGTTGTCCGTGGACACCATCACGGACTTGTGGCCGGCCGCCAACTGGTACGAACGCGAAGTGTGGGATATGTTCGGCATCCGGTTTTCGGGGCACCCTCACCTGGAGCGCATTCTCATGCCGCGAAGCTGGGTGGGCCATCCGCTGCGCAAGGAGCACCCGGCGCGCGCCACCGAGATGGGGCCGTTCCAGCTTTCACCGCAAAAGGAAGAAACCGAACAGGAGTTGCTGCGCTTCCGCCCCGAGGAGTGGGGCATGCAGCGCGGCAGTGAGGACACGGATTTCATTTTTCTGAACATCGGGCCGCAACACCCCGGGACGCACGGGGTGCTGCGCATCGTTCTGCAACTGGACGGCGAGGAGATCGTGGATTGCGTGCCGGAAATCGGATTCCATCACCGCGGCGCCGAAAAGATGGGAGAGCGCCAATCCTGGCACACGTACATCCCGTACACGGATCGCGTGGATTACCTTGGCGGCGTCATGAACAATCTGGCGTACCTGACGGCCGTCGAAAAGCTCGCCGGTATTACCGTTCCGCCGCGCGGCCAGGTGATCCGCGTGATGTTGAGCGAATTGTTCCGCATCATCAGCCACCTGGTGTGGTATGGCACGTTCGCGCAGGACGTGGGCCAGATGTCGCCGGTGTTCTACACGTTCAACGACCGGGAGCGCGCTTTCGCCATGATTGAAGCGATTTGCGGAGCGCGCATGCACCCCAACTGGTTCCGAATCGGCGGCGTGGCCGCGGATTTGCCGCGGGGATGGGACGGGATGTTTCGGGACTTTATCCGGTACTTTCCGCCGCGGCTTGCCGAGTACGACCGCGAAGTGTTGCGCAACCGGATTTTCCAGGCGCGTACGAAAGGCATCGGTACCATCACCAAGGACCTGGCCATCGAGTGGGGCATGACGGGATCCGGACTCCGGGCTTGCGGCTTCGAGTGGGACTTCCGCAAGAAGCAGCCGTATTCCGGCTACGAACAATTCGAATTCGATATTCCCACCGCCACACATGGGGATTGCTACGACCGCGCGGTGGTGCGCGTGGAAGAGATGCGGCAGAGCCTGCGGATTATCGAGCAGTGCGTCAATCACATGCCGGATGGCCCCTACAAGTCGGATCATCCGCTGGCCAGCCCGCCGGTCAAAGACCGCACCATGCACGACATCGAAACATTGATCACGCATTTTCTGAGCGTCAGTTGGGGGCCGGTGATGCCCGCGGGCGAGGCGTTGGGCGCGATCGAAGCCACCAAGGGCAACAATGGCTACTACCTGGTGAGCGACGGCAGCACGGTTTCCTACCGCACGCGCATCCGCACGCCATCGTTTCCGCATATGCAGATGCTGCCGTTGTTATGCCGCGGCCGGATGGTTCCGGATTTGCTGGCCGTGCTGGGCGCGATGGATTTCGTATTGGCGGACATAGACCGATGAGGAGCGCTACGTATGTTGACGCCTGAGGAACGAGCGGAGATCGAAGCCGAGTTCCCGCACTATCCGAACCGCAAAGCCGTGTGCATCGACGCCATGAAGATCGTGCAGAAGCATCGCGGCTGGCTTTCCGACGACACGTTGAAGGATATCGGCGAGTTGCTGGGCATGTCGGCGGCCGACCTGGATGGCGTGGCGACGTTCTACAACCTGCTGTTCCGGCGTCCGGTGGGCCGCCATGTCATCTATCTCTGCGACAGCGTCAGTTGCTGGATCATGGGTTCGGACCGGCAATGCAGCCATCTTACGAAGCGGCTCGGCGTCGCGGCGGGGGAAACAACGGCTGATGGGAGATTCACCCTGCTACCGGTGGTATGCCTGGGGGCTTGCGACCACGCGCCCGTCATGATGGTGGACGACGACACGCATCCCGATCTGACGCCCGAGCAGATCGACCGGATCCTCGAGAGGTACCCCTGATGCCAGAGGATAAACCGCTCACCGGAAACATGCGGCCCGATGGCCAGGCGCTCGATCGAGAGGCCTACGAGCGCGCCGGCGGGTATCAGGGCTTGCGCAAAGCTCTCGCAGGCATGACGCGGGCGGCGGTCATAGAAGAGGTAAAGGCATCGAACCTGCGCGGCCGCGGGGGCGCCGGATTTTCGACCGGCCTGAAGTGGAGTTTCGTTCCCGAAACTGCTCCGCATCCGCGCTATGTGGTGGCCAACGGCGACGAAATGGAGCCGGGCACGTTCAAGGACCGGCTGCTGGTGGAGCGCGATCCGCATCAGTTGGTGGAGGGCATGATTCTCGCCGGCTACGCGACCGGCGCGGACACGGGCTACGTGTTCCTGCGCGGCGAGTACAAACTTGGCGCGCAGTGCGTCGCACAAGCCATCGCGGAAGCATATGAAGCCGGCTATCTCGGGAAGGACATTCTTCATTCCGGCTATGGCTTCGAACTGTACCTGCATCTCAGCGCCGGCCGATACATGTGCGGCGAAGAGACGGGGATGTTGAACGCTCTGGAAGGCAAACGCGCCAATCCGCGGGCGAAACCGCCGTTTCCTCCGGTTTCGGGACTGTTCGGCATGCCCACAACCATCAACAACGTCGAGACGCTGTGCAACGTGCCGCACATCATCCGCAACGGAGCGGCCTGGTTCCGGGGCTTGAGCCGGTCGAAGGACGGCGGCACCAAGTTATATGGCGCAAGCGGCAAGGTGAAGCGTCCCGGGCTATGGGAACTGCCTATGGGAACGACTATCCGGGAAATCCTGGAGGAGCATGCGGGGGGGATGCGGGATGGGGTCCGGCTTCGCGGCCTCCTTCCCGGCGGCGCCTCGACTGATTTTCTGACCGAAGAACACCTGGACACTCCGATGGATTTCAGCGAAGTGCAGAAAGCGGGCAGCCGCCTGGGGACGGGGACAATGATCATTCTTGACGATCAGACTTGCCCGGTGGGCATGGTTTCGAACCTGGAACATTTCTTTGCGCAGGAATCCTGCGGCTGGTGTACGCCCTGCTGGAGCGGACTCGGATGGGTAGAACGCATTCTTCGGGCGATGGAGGAAGGCCGCGGCCAACCCGGCGACCTGGAGAAACTCGCGTTTCAAACGCGTTTCTGGGGCCCCGGACACACCTTTTGCGCGCTGGCGCCGGGCGCGGCTGAGCCCTTACAGAGCGCGTTGAAATACTTCCGCGCCGATTTCGAGCAGCACATCAACGAAAAGCGCTGCCCCTGGAAATAACTATGGCGACCGTTTACGTGGACAACCGGGCCTATGAGATGGATGAGAAGCAGAATCTGCTCCATGGCTGCCTGCAACTCGGCATGGATCTGCCGTATTTTTGCTGGCATCCCGCCATGGGCTCAGTGGGCGCCTGCCGGCAATGCGCCGTCAAGCAGTTCAAGGACGAGTCGGATCAGCACGGCAGAATCGTGATGGCATGCATGACGCCCGCCGCCGAGGGCACGCGCATCTCGATTCAGGATTCCGAAGCGGCGGAGTTCCGCAAGGCGATCATCGAAGGGCTGATGCTGAATCATCCGCACGATTGCCCGGTGTGCGACGAAGGCGGCGAATGCCACCTGCAGGACATGACCGTCATGACGGGGCACGACTACCGGCGGTATGCGTTCGAGAAGCGCACTTTTCGCAACCAGTATCTGGGGCCCTTCCTGAATCATGAGATGAACCGGTGTATTCAGTGCTACCGGTGTGTGCGGTTCTATCGCGAGTACGCGGGTGGGAACGATTTGAACGCATTCGCGCTGCGGAACATCGTGTTTTTCGGCCGGGACCGGGATGGAGTGTTGGAGAACGAATTCGCGGGGAACCTGGTGGAGGTATGCCCCACCGGAGTATTCACGGACGCAACGCTGAAGCGCCACTACACGCGCAAGTGGGATCTGCAGATGGCGCCCTCGGTGTGTGTGCATTGCGGGCTTGGCTGCAATATCACCGCCGCCGGACGATACGGCACCCTGCGCCGGCTGGTGAACCGATATCACGGCGAGGTGAACGGCTATTTTCTATGTGACCGCGGCCGTTTCGGTTACGAATTCGTCAACAGCGAGCGGCGAATCCGTCAGCCTTTGCTCGAGGGCAAACCGGTCAGTGAAGAAGTCGCGCTTGCCCGCCTGAGAGAGCTTGCGTCAGGCAGCGTGATCGGCATCGGTTCGCCGCGCGCGTCGCTCGAGAGCAATTTCGCGCTGCGTTCGCTGGTGGGAGGAAACCGGTTCTACGCGGGCATCTCCGGCGCGGAGTCCCGGTTGTGGAAACTGATGCTGGACATCCTGCGCGGTGGTCCGGCCCGCACGCCTTCCCTGCGCGAAATCGAAGCCTGCGATGCGGTGTTCATCCTTGGCGAGGATATCACCAACATCGCGCCGCGCATGGCCTTGAGCCTTCGACAGTCCGTGCGCCGGCAGCCGATGCAGATTGCCGGGCAACTGCATATCCCGGAGTGGATGGATCACGCGGTGCGTGAGGCCGTGCAGGAGAAGAAAGGGCCATTATTCATTGCGTCCGTCTCCGCCACGCGTCTCGATGATATCGCCGCGCACACTTATCGCGCCGCGCCCGATG
>JADLBG010000299.1 GCA_020847895.1 Bryobacterales bacterium | reverse complement strand
AGACTTCGCGCTATGCGTTGAAGGAAGACTTCGAGCGCGCGCGCAGCGAGGCAAAGAGCGGCGCGCTGAGTTGGATGGAAGTGGCGACGGACACGGTGTATGGCCCACAGTGGACCCATCCGCATCCTTCGTTTTCTCCGGATGAGCGGCTTGTGGTTTACGCCAGCGACCGGACGGGCCATCCGCAAGTGTACGTAGTGGAGTTGCCATGAATCTGACGGGGCGCATGTTCGTTTCGCTGACGGCCGCGCCGGCGCTGGCGCAGGCGGCGGAGCGGGTGGAGCGATGGGGGGTTTGGGAACTTGCGCTGCATGGACCGGCGGAGGGGAATCCTTTCGTTGATGTGAGTTTTGGGGCGGTTTTCGCGGGCGGCGGCAGGCAGATGGCGGCGGGCGGATTCTATGATGGCGGCGGCGTGTATCGCGTGCGCTTCAGCCCGGATACGCAGGGGGAATGGACGTATCAGACACGGTCGAACCGGGCGGAGTTGAACGGGAAGACGGGACGCTTCATATGCGGCGCGCCCTCGAGGGGCAATCATGGTCCGGTGAGCGTGCGCAACGCGCATCACTTCGGATACGCCGACGGGACGCCGTATTTTCCCTTCGGCACCACGTGCTATGCCTGGGTGCACCAGAGTGACGCTCTCGAGGAGGAGACGCTGCGCACGCTCGCGGCGGCTCCGTTCAACAAGATGCGCATGTGCATCTTTCCGAAGAGCTACGCGTTCAACGAGAATGAACCGGCGTACTATCCGTTCGCGCGGGATGCGGGGAAGTCCGATTTTGCGCGTCTGAATCCGGAGTTCTTCGCGCATATCGAACGGCGCATCACGGGGCTGCAGCGGTTGGGGATCGAGGCGGACCTGATTCTGTTTCATCCCTACGACCGGTGGGGCTATCAGGACATGGGGGCCGCGGCGGATGACCGCTACCTGCGGTATGTGATTGCGCGGTTGGCGGCGTACCGCAATGTCTGGTGGTCAATGGCGAACGAGTACAACTTTCTGAAGAAGAAGACGCTCGGCGATTGGGAGAGGCTGGCGGGCATTTTGAAGGCGGAGGATCCCTACCGGCGGCTCGCATCGGTGCACAACGGCGGCGAACTCGAGAACATGTACGACCACTCGAAAGCGTGGATCACGCACGTCAGTTTGCAGAGCAGCCAGATGGAGCAGGGCGCGGCGCTGCGCAAGCGGTTCGGCAAGCCTGTAATTTATGACGAATGCAAATATGAGGGCAATATTCCGAAGCGGTGGGGCGATATTTCTGCGCGGGAGTTAGTGCGGCGGTTCTGGATGGGAACGACGCAGGGCTGCTACGTGGGCCATGGGGAAATATACATGGACCCCAAGGATGTGCTGTGGTGGTCAAAGGGCGGAGTGCTGCACGGAGAGAGCCCGAAGCGGATCGGCTTCCTGCGGCGGATTCTGGAGGAGATGGCGGGAGAGGGATTTGCGGCACTTGATTCGTACTATCCTTGTGCGGGCGTGGCGGGGAAGTATTACCTGTATTACTTCGACGTGCATCAGCCGGTGAGCTTTGTGTTTTGGACTTGCCCGCTGGAAGGTATTCGGCGGAATTGATTGATCCGTGGGAGATGACGGTGTCCGCCCTGGGGCGCGATTTCGCGGGGAAGGCGGAGGTGAAACTGCCGGGAAGGCCGCATCTGGCGCTGCGCGTGCGGCGCGTGCAGCCGCTATTCGAAGATCGTGTTGACGGGGAGTATCTTCACGCTGTCCTTGCGGACATGGAGCGGGAGTTTCTCCACGATTTTGTCTTCGTCGAGAATCTCTTTGGGCTTCGGAGAATTGTACAGCATGGGGGACGGAGTTTCGCTCAGAAGCGCATCGCGGAGTTTGTCGCAGTGTTCGGCGATGACGACGATCTTCATGTTCTCCATGGGCAGGTGTTTGCGGATGGCGCGGTTGACGTCATCACGGGTGAGTTTGGAGAGCGCGGTCTTGAGATAGGTGTTGTAGTCCGGGATGCCGTAATACCGGCTGTCGATGGCATAGCCGAGTTCGGCGCGCTTGGTTTTCGTGAGCAGGTTGACGTACTTCGAAAGAAAGGTCCGGGTCTGCTCGAAGTCATCTTCGGAGAGGCCGTGTTGGTACAAGCGCTCGAGTTCGTAGATGGCGAGGCGGAGGGTGAAGTGGGCCGTTTCGGGTTTGACGGGGCGGATCCAGACCTGGAAGATCTGCTGCCCGCGGGCGAGATTCGGATCGGGCTCGAACTGGTACATTCCTCGCGGAAAATATTCGATGTAGGCGTAATCCCCGTAGTTGAGGCCGCGCTTTTCGCGCAGGCGGCCGTAGAGGCGGCCGCCGCTCGAGCGGTGTTGTCCGAGCCAGCTTTGCGCCACGAGCAGCGAGACGAAATCCGGATCACCACGGCGTACATCGATGGGAAAGCCGAGGGAGATGGCGACGGAGCGGGTCTGTTTTTCCACCATCACGAGTTCGCGGCCCTGGATGGGCTTCGGGGCGGGGAGGCTGAGATTGTCCGGGGAACCTTTGAGCTTCGAGAAATCCTGCCGCATGCGGGAAGGAAAGTCTTTGGGATAGCCTCCGGCGACGGCGATGGTGAGGTTCGAGGTGTTGTAGTGCGCGCGATAGAACTGCTTCAGATCGCCCATGGTGATGGAGCGAATGGCGGCGACGCGTCCGATGTCGTAGTGGCCGTACGGACGGCCTGAGTAGATTTCGTTGTAGAGGACTTCCTTGCCGAGTTCCTCGTCGTTGTTGCCGCGCAGAGAGACCTGGAGGAAGTTGATGGCGTTGTCCTTGAGGCGGCGCAGGTCGTCTTCGCGCCAGCCGGGTTCGAGAATCATCTCGCGGAAGATGGCGTAGAACTTGTCGAGGTTGTCGACGTGGGTTTCGGTGGAGAAAGTGGTCATTTCCTTATCCACCTGGTCATCAATGTTGACGGCCATGGGGAAGAGAGCGTCCAGAATCTGCTGGTAGGTGAGGCGGCGGGAACCGGCCTCGGCGACCATGGCGGCGGTGAGGGCGGCGAGCCCTTCCTTGCCTTTAGGGTCAGAAGCGGCTCCGGTGCGGAAAACCAGGCGGATGGTGATGAGGGGTGATTTGCCGGGCTGCGTAATCATCGGACCGGCGAAGGATTGTGCGGCGGCGGACAAGACCATAAAGAGAATCCAACAGAATTTCATCGAAACCTCATAGAACAAGGAACGGGGATGCCTCACGGAGGCCGTGTTCCATGACGGTTCCGATGGTGACATCGATCAACTGGTTGGCGGGATGGGGCCGGTTCAGTTCGACCTTGATGTAGTTCTCGCTCAGGGCGATTCCGGGCTGATCGAGCGTGACGGCGGAGATGGTTGCGCCAACCAACCGGTTGCGGAAGGCGAGATTCTTCTCCGCGGCGAGATCGCGAAGAATGCGCGTGCGCTGCTTGCGGACCGGCATGGGAACCTGGGCGTGCGCCACGGCTTCCGTGCCCGGGCGTTCGGAATAGGTGAAGACGTGGAGATAGGTGAAAGGCAGGCTTTCGATGAAGCGGCGGCTGTCTTCGAATTCGGCTTCGGTTTCGCCGGGAAAGCCGGTCATGACATCGGCTCCGATGGCGGCGAGCGGCATCCACTCGCGCGCTTTGCGGATGCGCTCCGCGTAGTGGCGCGGGCGGTACTTGCGGCGCATGCGGCGCAGCACGGTATCGGAGCCGGATTGGAGAGGAGCGTGGACGTGCGCGGCGATGCGCGGGCTGTCCGCCATGAGACGGAGCAGATCGTCGGAGAAATCCATGGGCTCGACGGAACTGAGGCGCAGCCGCTCGATGGGAGTTTCGTCCAGGATGCGGCGGAGCAGGTCGGCGAGCCGGATGCGGGAATCGAGGTCGCGGCCCCAGCGGCCGAGGTTGATGCCGCTCAAGACAATTTCCTTGTAACGCGCGGCGAGGCCGCGGACCTGTTCCACCACGGCATCGGGCCGCGCGCTGCGGCTGCGTCCGCGGACGGAAGGGATGATGCAGAACGAGCACCGGTTATTGCAGCCATCCTGAATCTTGAGGTTGGGACGCGAACGGTCTCCGGAGGCGTCCTCGATGGGAGCGGAGAGAAACTCCTGGTGCGAGAAGATGTCACCCACATGGATCTGGGAGTGGAAGGGCGCCGCGCCGGCTTCCTGATCCATGCCGATGAGTTCCGGGATTTGGATTTTGTGGGAATTGCCGATGACCCAATGGACTCCGGGGAGGGCGGCGAGTTGTT
>JADLBG010000298.1 GCA_020847895.1 Bryobacterales bacterium | reverse complement strand
TCGATATTTTTCTGGTGAACGGGGCGGCGCTTCGGGATCCGATGGCGGCGGGGGGGCAGCCGGATAAATCGGAGCCGCGCTTCTGGAACCGGTTGTACCGCAACAACGGCAACGGCACGTTCACGGATGTTACGGAGAAGGCGGGGGTGCGGGGGCGTGGTTACGGGATGGGGGCGATTGCGGCGGACTACGACAATGACGGGCGCACGGATTTGTATGTCACCAATCTGAACGGCAATCTGCTGTATCACAACAACGGCGACGGCACGTTTCGGGAGTTGGCGGCGGACGCGGGTGTGGATGCGAGCGGGTGGTCCGCGGGGGCGCTCTTTCTGGACTACGATCGCGACGGGCGGTTGGATCTGTTCGTGTCGCGGTATGTGAAGTGGGACTTTTCGATGGATATCTGGTGCGGGGAGAGGAAGGCGGGTCATCGGGCGTATTGCCATCCGGACCAGTTTCAGCCGGTGACGCACCTGCTGTTTCACAACGAGGGCAACGGGCGTTTTCGGGATGTTTCGGCTGAATCGCACATCAACCGTTTTCCGGGGAAGGGACTGGGCGTCACGATGGAGGATTTCGACCGGGACGGTTGGCCGGATATTTTTGTGGCGAACGACTCCGTGCCGCAGCAGTTGTTTCGCAACCGGGGGGACGGCGCCTTCGATGAGGTGGCGCTGGACAAGGGCGCGGCCTACGATTCCGACGGGCGGAGTTTTTCGGGCATGGGGACGGATTTCGCCGATTATGACAATGACGGATGGCCGGATCTGCTGGCGGATGCGCTGGCGACACAGCGCTATTCGATCTTCCGTAATACGAAGGGCGCGTTCGATTACGTCTCGGATGCGTCTGGGGTGGGCTCGGCAAGCATGCTGCATTCAGGGTGGGGGCTGAAGTTTTTCGACTACGACAACGACGGGTGGAAGGACATCTTCGTGGGGCAGGGGCACGTGATGGACAACATCCAACTGACCGAGCCGCACCTGCGTTACCTGGAGCCTCCGCTGCTGTTGCGGAATGGGCGAGGGAAGTTCGTGGATGTGTCCGGCGAGGCGGGTCCGGCGTTTCGCAAGCCTCGAGCGGCGCGCGGGGTCGCGTTTGGCGACTTGAACAACGACGGGTGGCTGGATGTGGTGATGAACTGTAACAACGAGCCGGCGGTGATCCTGGAAAACCAGCGTGTGGGCGGGAACCACTGGGTGATGATCGATACGGTGGGGACGCGCGGCAACCGGGATGGGATCGGCGCGCGGGTGCGGGTGGTGGGGGAGAGCGGCGGGGAGCAGTATGCGATGGTTTCAACGGCCTCGAGCTATCTTTCTTCGAACGACAAGCGGGCGCACTTCGGCTTGGGAAGAAGTAATCGCGTGAAGCTGCTCGAAATCACGTGGCCCAGCGGGAAGGTGCAGCGAATGGAGAATCTTGCCGGCGACAGGGTGATCCGGATACAGGAGCCGTAGAGGATCACCTGGACCTGGCGCGCATGCCGGCGAGAATCTCGAGGGCCTTGAGGATTTCGGGATCGCCCGGCAGATCCTGGAGGGCCAGGCGGAGGTCCTTTTCGCATTGATCGAAGCGGCCGGCCTGGCATTCAGTGAGGCCGAGGTTCTTGCGCAGCGCGGCTTTCACTTCGCATGCGCCGCACACCTGAATGGCTTCGCGGAGTTGAGCGATGGCCTGATCCCACTTGCCGTCCTTGGCGGCGGCGATGGCGAAATTGCTCAAGGTGCGGGCGCGGTCGGCGTCTCCACTTTGCTTCTTCACGGATTCGAGGCGGGACTGATACTGGCGGGCCTGTTCCGGATTCGATTTGGCCATGGCGCGCGTGAGGCTGTAGAGAGCTTGAGAATGGTTGGGATCGATGCGCAGGGTGGATTCCCAGGCGTCGATGGCTTCCCTGCTCTTCCCCGAACTCTGGAGAGCCTGCCCGAGAAGAAAGGCGGCATCGGCGTTGTTCGGGGAGAGTTTCAAGGCCTGGCGCAGCGCCTGTACGGCTTCACTGTAATGCTGCTGCTCGCGCTCGGCGATGCCGAGGCGGTACCAGGCGTCGGGAACATTGGGATCGAGCTTACAGGCCTCGCGGAGTTCGGGAAGCGCCTCTTCGTAGCGGCGAAGATCGCCGAGGACGCGGCCCTTGTTGTAATGAGGAGCGGCCTGCTGGGGGGCAAGCTTCACTGCTTCGGAGAATTCGGTGAGGGCGGCTTCGGTCTGGTGCTGATCGGCGAGGGCGATGCCGAGGTTGAGATGGGCGTCGGGAGAGCGAGGTTCGAGCGTGGTCACCTTGCGGAAGGTGGCGATGGATGCGGGGTCGCCGGTGCGGCCCTGCACCATGCCGAGGGCAGTGAGCGCCTTGACGCTGTCCGGTTCGGCTGAGAGGGCGCGTTCGAGTTCCTGGCGCGCCCGGCTGAAATCGCCGCGGCCCGCGATGACCAGCGCGAGGTTGACGCGCGCCTGGGCGTAGCGGGGGTTGTTTTCGATCGCCTGATGGAAGAGAGCCTCGGCGCGGGAAGAATCGCCTAGCTGGCCGTAGAGCACGCCGAGGTTGTTCTGACATTCCGAGCATTGCGGATCGTTGGCGAGGGCGGCGCGGAACCGGCTCTCGGCTTGCTTGTTCTGCCCGCGCCCCATGTAGAGGAGGCCGAGCTGGTTTCCGGCCGGAGCGAACTTGGGATCGAGGGCTACCGATTTCTCGAGGGATGCGATGGCTCCGTTCAGGTCGGCCGTCTTCTGCTGAGCGAGGGCGAGGTTGTAGTAGGTCTTGGCGTTGTTGGGATCGAGCTTCAGCGCCTGCTGGTAGCCATCGATAGCCGCCTGTGGATTGCCTTCGAGAAGCGACTGATTGGCGCGGCTGGCTGTAGTGCCGGCGATGTTCTCGAGCTGGTCCTGTTTCTTGCGCTGCTCGAATTCGGCGAGTTCCTTTTGCGCGGCCTCGTTCTGATGGAGGCGCCGCAGGACGTTGGCGAGTTGGAACTGCGCTTCCTGCGAATCGGGCTGGATCTGACGGGCTTTCTCAAGGTGCTGCCGGGCTTCCTCGAATTTTCCGTTGCGGGCGAGCACGAAGCCGAGGTTGTACTGGGAGAGGTAATGGTTGGGGTTGCCTTCGACGGCGATGCGGAGATCGGCTTCGGCCTTTTCGTACTCGGCCAGGCCGCGATAGGTGAGACCTCGCAGAAAGCGGCCTTCGGCATCGCGCGGATGGCGCCCGAGGGCTTCGTTGAGGACGGGCAGAGCGTCGGCTTGGCGGTCGAGGCCGATGAGAGCTTTGGCGAGCGAGAGGCGGGTAACGTCATCGGAGGGATCGGCGGAGATGGCGGCGCGGAAGTGACCGGCGGCTTCGTTGTAGCGCTTGAGGCGCGCGTAGAGCGTGCCGAGGTTCGATTGCGCCAAGGCGGAATTTGGCTGGGCGGCGACGGCTTTCTTCAACACGGCGATCCCTTCTTCGGAATTGCCGTTGTCGTAGAGGGCTTCGGCGAGGGCCACGGCGTGCGCGGGGTCCCGCGGGTCCAGATCCGCGGCCTGTCGCAGGTAGGGGATGGCGGCAGTGTAGCGTTTCTGGTTGCGCAGCACTTCGCCGAGTTGGTGGAGCGCGGCGGCGGATTTGGGGTCGAGTTTGACTGCCGTGCGGAGTTCGGCTTCCGCGGCGGGGAGATCGCCCTGGTCCGCCAGCGCCAATCCCATGGCAAGGTGGGCGGGAGCGGAGGCGGGCGCCTGTTTGACGAGCACGCCCAATTCGACGGCGGCCCGTTTGACCTGGCCGTCCTGCAAGAGCGCCAGGCCGAGGTTGTAGCGCGCCTCGCCGGAAGACGGATCAGCTTTCAATACCGCTTCAAAGGAGGAAATCGCGCAGCGGTTATTTCCGTGACGGGCAAACCACGCCCCAGCGGCGTTGCTGGCCAGAGGGGCGGCGATCTCCTTTGGCAGTTCACAACCCCGCGGCGCCTGAGCGGACGCGCAATAGACGAAGCCAATGTAGAGAGCGAGTGAGATGGATGGGGAGCGCACTACTGCTCGCATCATCTCATAACGGGCGTCATAACCGGCGCCCGGCTAAAAGATCACCTTCAGGCCGAGTTGCAGGGTCCTTTCCGAGTTGGCGGTGCCGGTGATCTTGCCGAAGTTGGGATCGAGGACGTTGCCGTTGGGCGTGCCGAGAATCACCGTATTCGGAAGGTTGAACGATTCGGCGCGGAACTCCACGGACCGGCTTTCCTTGAAGGGGAACCTCCGGAAGATGGAGAAGTCGAGGTTCCAGAACGCCGAGGAGCGCATGGCGTAGCGGCCGAGGTTCCCGAACGTATAGACCGCGGGTGGCGCGAAGGCAGCGGTGTTGAACCATGCTTGCGCGGTGGGATTTGAGAGTGTGGGGTTCCCCACCAGGTTGGCTCGTAAGTATCCCGTGTTTCCGGTGTTGGCGCTGTCGCCGGGAACCGTGATGTTATACGGAAGTCCGGAACGCGCCGTGGTAATGGTATTCAACTGCCAGCCACCCAGAATGTAATTCGCGGCGGCATTGGAACTGGAGAATCTCTTGCCCTTGCCGAAGGGCACGTCCCAAACCACGTTGACGCTCAGGACCTGGGTGAGGTCGAAGCCGGAGACGCTGCGGTCATTATTGAAGTGGTAGGGATCCTGCACCGATTGGCCTTCGACGCCATACCAGCCGGAAGAGCCGATGTCGATGGATTTCGAGTAGGTGTAGGAAACCTGGTAGGCAAGGCCGCCCGAATAACGCTTGTTGAAGAGGAACTGGAACGCGTTATAGTTGCCGCGGCCGATGCTGCGATCGTAGTAAGTGGGGTGGATGTAGGGGTACGGCTGGCGGGGCGTCGGGTCGCCGGGGCCGGGGGTGAGCGCGACGTTGTAGTAGCCGCCCAGGTCCAATCTGCGGCTGCCGGAACCGACGTAGTCCATCGATACCGTGGTGGAATTGTTCAACTGTTTGGCAACGCCGAAGTTCCACTGCATGGAGTAGGGGTTCTTGGCGTAAGGATCCATATACCACTGCACCTGTTGGAAGGGAGTAGGCGCCGGGAAGGCTCCGCCGCCGGTGGCGAACGGGTTCTGTCCCTTCACAACGGGGGTCAACTGGGAGGGAACGGGAACGTTCAGGTTGTTGGCAAGTTGCTGGCCGATGTCGGGCCAGGTGCCTTCGTAGTTCTGGGAGGTCTGTGTCACGGCCGCCCAGTTGTCGTAGTAGACGCCGAAACCCGCGCGGACCGCAGTCGTCTGGGTGACCCTGTAGGCCAAGCCGAGACGGGGGCCCCAGTTCGTGGTGGTGTCGTGATAGATCTTGCCGGTGGGGGAGACCACCACGTTTGCAGGAAGCTTTCCGTCACCGGGGATGCAGGGGGCATGGCCGCGTTCGGCGCAGGAGGGCGGCAGTTTCTGCACAACGTACGTTCCATCGTTGAAGTTGATGGAACCGGCCTCGATGCCGCCGTTCTGGCCCACGGTATCCTCACGGCCGTAGGGCGGGATGAACGTGCGGTCGTAGCGGAGTCCGAGGTTCATGGTGAACCTGGGAGTGACCTTCCAGGAATCCTGGAAATAGAAGCCCATGACGCCGCCCCAGCGGGTGGTTTCATGCACGTTGCGGCGGCCGGCGCTATCGGGGACGTTGAGCAGGAACGAGGCGATGGCGTTGCCGGGGTTGACGTTCGGCGCGGAGGGGTCGGAGGTCTGCTGGAGAGCGAACCCGGCGTTGGCGCTGTTGTATAGGGATTCGAAGGTGCTGCTGTTCAACTCGCCGCCGAAGCGCAAGGTGTGGGAGCCGATGATCTTCGAGACATTGGCCTTCCACTGGTGGACATTGGTTTCGTTCGGATTGAGCGACTTACTGATTCCGACGATGGGGTTACTGAATCCACTGAGGCCGGTAGACGGCAGCAGCGTAAACCCGCCGATGAAATTACCGGCGAAGTTTGCATCATAGCCAAGCGCGTCGATGGCGCTTTGCGCGAGCCCCGGGTAGAGGGTGGAAGAATTCGTTTCCTGGTGGGAACGGCCGTACTGCGCCTGCAAAACCAGGCTTGGGCTGAAGGTGTGCACCCAACTGCCGCCGAAGTTCTGGGCGGGATTGTCGGTGACGGTCTGCGTAACGTTGGGGAGGCCGCCGGAACCGGCGGTGTCGTAGTAAAGCGCGCTGTAGCGGAACCAGACGAAGTCCTTGTTGCCCAGAGTCTGGTCAATGCGAGCCGTGAACTGGTTCTGGTGCTGGCGGAACGGCGTATTGTCCAGCGCGTTGTTGTTGCCGACGCCCGTGTTGTACAGCGGCGGCCGGATTTGCTTGGCCAACCCCACCAGGCGCTGGTCAATCCTGTTGGCGGGAATCTGATTGCCGGGGAACGCATCGCGGAGGAAGCCGCCGGGCTTGTTCGGGTCGAGACGGGTTGAGAACGGATCGAATGCCTGCGCCTCGCCGGTGAGATTGCCGCTTAGTTCGGCGTCATTCGGCAAGTGCTTGTAGGATGCCGCGGCGCGTGAATAGCGGAACCCTTCGTAAGCCGCGAAGAAGAACGTCTTGTTCTTGCCGTTGTAGAGTTTGGGGATGAGGACCGGTCCTCCGGCTGAGGCTCCGAACTGGTTCTGCCGGAACACGGTGGGATTGGCCAGGAACGTGTTGCGGGCATTGAACTCGTTGTTGCGCAGATACTCCCAGGCGGTGCCGTGGAACTCATTGGTGCCGGACTTGGTGGCGACATTGATCATCCCGCCGAGGGCTCCTCCCAACTCGGCCAGATCATTGTGGGAGTTCACCTTGAATTCGGCGATGGAGTCAATGATGGGGGGAACGGCGTAGGTGCTCTGTAAAGCGCCCTGGTTGTTGAGACCGTCGGTGAAGAACATGTTGCTGCGGTTCGTCTGGCCGTTGATGGCGGGGAAGACGAACTGCGTGCCGGAGGCGACGTTGCCGAATCCGCCGGAGTTCTGCGAGACGCTGACGGGCGCCACACCGGGAGACAGCGAAAGAAGCTGAGTGAAGTTGCGGCCGTTGAGCGGGAGATCCACCACCTGCTTGGCGGCGACGACGGCGCCGAGTTCGGCGGTGGACTGTTGCACCAGTTCGCCGGAGGCTTCCACCGTCATGGTCTGCTGGACAGTACCCACCTGGAGGGAAACGTCCACGGTGGCGGTTTGGTTGACCGCGAGGGAGATGCGGGGGATCTGAACTGTCTGAAATCCAGGGGCGGTCGCCTCGAGGGAATAGTTCCCGGGGGTGATGTTGAGAAAGACGTAATTGCCGGCCGTGTTGGATTCCGCCTCGCGCCGAACGGTTGTTTCGACGTTCGTCAGGGCGAGCTTCACGCCGGCGACGACGCTGCCGGAAGGATCCCGAACCACGCCGGTAACCGAAGCAGTGGAAATTTGGGCGTGGGCCGGCCCCGTAAGCACGCCAAACGCGGCAAGTGTCAGAAACGAAAGAACTCTTATCCGCCAAGAAGGCAGGACAAGACTTTTATAGGGTAAACGCATTATCCTCTGTCCCTCCAACAAGTGCTTACGATCTTATGATTGTTTCCGGCCGGTGTCAAGCGCTCATATGAGCCCAGTTACCGATTGTTCCGCGTCCCAAAGGGGTGATATAAAGAGTTCCGAGCGCTTATGTCGACAGTTTCCAATGAAGCCGCATCGAGTTCGCTGCTAAAAGAGAGTCTGGCGTCCGCTTTGAAGCAGGCGATTATGGAAGGCCGGCTTGCGCCGGGAGAGCGGGTAGTGGAGGCGAAGTGGGCCAAGGAGTTCGGCGCCGCACAAGCTTCCGTAAGAGAAAGTATTAATATCTTAATATCCGAAGGTTTTCTGGTGAAGGATTCGGGGCGCAGCGCGCGCGTTGTGGAGTACCAGGAATCGGACGTGGCGAGAATCTATGAGGTACGGGGCGCGCTGGAAGGGCTGGCCGCGCAACTGGCCTGCGCATCCGGCGCGGACCTGTCCGCGGTGGAGGCGGCACTGAATGAGATGACGGAGTCGGTGGAGCGAGGGGACATGAGGAGTCTGCTTCTTAGCGACCAGCGCTTCCACATGGCCCTGGCCGAGACTTCGGGCAACGCGGTGCTGGTGGACACCATTCGCCGGCTCCTGGGTCCGCTGTTCGCATTCATCCTGATTCGAGTCCTGAAAAGCGGACAAGGGCCCGAAGCCTGGCGCGACGACCTGCCGCGGCATCATAGAATGATCGAGCTGATCCGCGAGGGGAATCCGGAGTTGGCGGGGCAGTATGTGCGGCATGCGGTCACGCGGTTCGTGGCTTCCGCTTATGAGGTTTGGGGAAATGAGGGCGGGTCCGTGGAGGCGCATACGAAGGGTGACGGCCGGCGGCCGAAAGTGTAGCCCGAACTGGGATATAGAACGATGAGAT
>JADLBG010000297.1 GCA_020847895.1 Bryobacterales bacterium | reverse complement strand
TTGGCCTGATATTCATGAATTTTCATCGGGTTGAGCCTGTGTTAGTATTTCGAAGGTCGAACCCACCACTATAACATGTCGATTGTTCCCTTCCTTCATCGAGTTGTCGCGCGCGAGGACCTTACCGTGGAAGAGGCCCGCGAGGCGATGTTGTCCATTCTTTCGGGCGAAAGCACAAATGCGCAGATTGCCGCTTTCGTCACAGCCCTGCGGATGAAGGGAGAAACGGGAGCGGAGATTCTGGGATTTGCGCGTGCGATGCGGGAAAAAGGCAGGAAAGTGGAGGCGGGGCTTGAAGGGGAGCCTTTGATCGACACGTGCGGCACGGGAGGGGATGGCGGGGGAACGTTCAACATCTCGACGATTGCGGCTTTCGTGGCGGCCGGGGCGGGGGTGCGGGTGGCCAAGCACGGGAACCGCTCGCTGTCGAGCCAGTGCGGGAGCGCGGACCTGCTGGAGGAACTTGGCGTACCGGTCGAGGTTCCGCTCGAGGTGACGGCACGGGCGATCCGCGAGGTGGGGATCGGATTCCTGTTTGCCCCGGCGCTTCATCCGGCGATGAGGTACGCGCAGCCGGTGCGAGGGGAGTTGAAGATGCGCACGGCGTTCAACCTGCTGGGGCCGCTGTGCAACCCGGCGGGGGCGACGGCGCAGTTGATCGGCGCCCCGTCGATGCGGTCCGCGGAACTGATGGCGGAGGCGCTGTCGGGGTTGGGGATCGGGCGCGCGTGGGTGGTGCATGGGGCGGACGGTCTCGATGAGATCACGACGACAACCGAGACGTATGTGTTCGAGGTACGCGAGTCGCGTATCCGGCAGATGACGGTTACTCCGGAGGATTTCGGTGTTCGCCGCGTGCAGGCGGACGAGATCCGGGGAGGGGACCGGGCAGCGAATGCGGCGATTGCGCGCAGCGTGCTGCACGGCGACCGGGGTCCGCAACGGGACATTGTGGTGGTGAATGCGGCGGCGGCTCTGCTGGTGGCGGGCGCGGCTTCGAGTCTTGGGGAGGCGGTGGAACGGGCGGAGAAATCCATTGACGAGCGGGCGGCGTTTGCGGCGTTATCGCGGCTGTGTTTGCTGCTGTCGGGCGCAATGATTGAGAAATCTTCCTAAACTTCCCCTTCTCCACAGCCGATGAAGAAAGTGGCAGATGAGTCATTGGGTCGATGCACTTTCGATGGGGTTCCGAACGGACCCGAACACCAACCCTGAGGTGGTGACTACCCAGGGTGCAAACGGCGCATCGAGCAAGAGCAGCGAATCGAAGCAGCATACCGGACAAGTTGGGGATATCGCCAACCCTGTGGAAGATTTGACCAACCTCAAGGTTCGGTTCCTGGCTGTTCTTAATCACGAGATCCGCACGCCGCTCAGCGGAATCATGGGCATGACGGACCTTCTGCTGGAAACAAGGCTGGATGACGAACAGCGGGAATACGTTTCGGCGGCGCGGTCGTGCGCCGAAACACTGTTCGAGGTGCTCAACGCGACCCTGGAGTATTCCGCGCTCAGTTCCGGACGCGTCCGGTTGGAAGACGCGGAATTCCACGTTGCCGAGATGATTGGGGCAGCATTGGCTGAGCACCAGTTCAAGGCCGATGCCAAAGGCATCCGCCTGATTTCGGTGATCGAGGCAGGAGTGCCGGAAATCGTAGTAGGAGATGCGCTGCGGGTTCGGCAAATCCTTTCTCATCTGATCTCGAACGGCATCAAATTCACACCCCAGGGCGAGGTTGAGGTGAAGGTGAGCCCAGGTCCTCTCGTGGAGAGGAAAATGACGCTACAGTTCCGCGTGCGGGATACGGGTATCGGGGTGGCGGCGGATCAGCTGGCTCACATCTTCGATTCGTTCCGTCAACTGGACAGCGGACTTTCGCGCAGCTATGCCGGGCTTGGGCTGGGGCTTGCGCTTGTCGAGAAACTGACAACGCTGATGCGTGGGTCCATTCGCGCGGAGAGCACGGTGGGGCAGGGGTCGTCATTTTTCGTCGATTTGCCGTTCCAACTTTCGGAACTCCACATGCCGGGCGAGCATCCGGCGGAGACTGTGGATAGCGTAGCCACGGCGCGGATCCTTTTGGTGGAGGACAACGAAGTGGCGCAGCGCATCTTCAGCCACGTGCTGCGGAGGGGAAAGTATCTGGTGGAATGCGCCAATTCGGGGACGGATGCGATTCGCGCCGCGAACCGGCGCACGTATGACCTCATCCTGATGGACCTGCAAATGCCGGGGATGAACGGAATCGACACCACGCTCAAGCTGCGAACCGTTCCGGGGTATGAAACCGTGCCCATCATCGCGCTCACGGCCAATTCCGCCGAAGAGCACCGTGTTCTGGCGCAGGAGGCAGGAATGCAAGGGTATCTGGTGAAGCCCATCCCATCGGATGAACTTCTTTCCTCCATCGCACACTTCCTTCGCAAAAGCTGACCCGGCACATTCGCGGGTGTAGAGTGAAATGTGGATTGCCGTCCAAACTGCGGCGCCTGTTGCACGGTTCCGTCCATCTCCTCACCGATTCCTGGAATGCCTCACGGTAAGCCTGCGAACACGCGCTGCGTGCAACTCACGGATGACGCCCGCTGCCGGTTGTTCGGGAAACCGGAGCGTCCCGCCGTCTGTAGAACGCTCCAACCCTCGCTCGAGATGTGCGGGCGAACGGTTGAGGAGGCCCACCTGTACCTCCTGCGGTTGGAGTTGCTGACCAGACCCTAGGCTTCCCGTCCGGTAACTTCACTTTTTTGTCTATTTTTCACGAAATCCAGGTGAACATACCTGGTCTACCCTCTACCGTTCTTGCGCCCACACCCTGGTTGTGGTGAAATGGGATGATTTTTAAACATAGTCTTGGAGGTTGCAATATGAGGTTTGTTGGAAGCTTATGCCGTACACTGGCTGGCTTCGTTTTGCTTGTTTACGCACTTGCGGCGCAGGATGTCCGCGGAAAAGTGCAGGGACTGGTGACCGATACCACCGAGGCGGCGATTGTCGGCGCTAAGGTAACTTTAATCAATATTAATACCAGTGTTGAGGCCAGTAATCTGACCAGCGACACCGGCCAATATATATTCCTATTCGTGGAGCCCGGAAGCTATCGTATCAAAGTAGAGGCGTCCGGTTTCGAGGCGTTCACGCAGGACAATGTGACCGTGTTAACCCGCGGCGACGTTACCCTGAACGTCAGGCTGTCGGTAGGCGCTGTGAGCCAGGCGGTGGAAGTGTCGGCGACCGCTCTTGCCATGGAGTTCAACACGAGCACAATGTCCCAGACGGTGGACGGCAGGATGTTGAAAGACCTTCCCGTGCTGGCCCGCAACCCGTTCACCCTGGCGTTGTTAAACCCGGCGGTGACGAACGGTTATTGGGATATCTCGCACCGCAACCCGTTCTTTTCGCAGTCGTCCAACGGCGTGGATATCGGCAACACGCTGGGCCGCAACGACGTGCTGATTGACGGCGTGACGATCGTCATGGGCTCGCGCGTGGGCTACGTTCCGCCCATGGACGCCGTGCAGGAAGTAGCGATCCAGCAGAACGCGGTGGACGCTGAATTTGGACAGAGCGCCGGCGGCGTGCTGGCGCTGTCGATGAAGGCGGGCACGAACGAACTGCATGGCACGGGGTATTACTTCGGCCGCAATCCGAAACTGAACGCGGTCTCGAATTCGGTGACGCATTCGCCGAACACGTCCCGCTACCATATCGGCGGCGGTAACGCCGGATTCCCGATCATCAAGAACAAACTGTTCGCTTTCGGCTCCTACGAGCAATGGCTGTCGAAATTTCCGGACAGCGCCATCATGACGCTGCCGACGGATCTGGAGCGGACCGGCGACTTCTCGAAATCGCTGAACGCCGCGGGCGGTCTGCGCGCGGTTTACGATCCGTTCACCACCAGGCTCGAGAACGGCGTCGCAAGCCGGACGCCCTTTGCCGGCAACGTCATCCCTCAGAGCCGGATGGACCCGACGTCGCTCACATTCATGAAGGACGTCTGGAAACCGAACAATCCCGGCGACAACATTACGGGCGTCAACAACTACAAGTTGACCTTCCCCTGGTGGTCGGACTACAAGAACTGGTCCGGGCGCGTGGACTACAACATCAGCGACAAGCTGAAGGTGTTCGGCCGTTATAGCCAATTCCGCGAGTGGGAAAGCAACGACAACTTCGTGGGAACACCCGCGTTTACGGACCGCGACGGCGGTCTGACGGCCACCATCAACACGGCGATCGATGCGGTGTACACGCTGAACCCCACTACGGTCATTGACATGAAATGGGGCATCACGCTTTTCGGCATCGACTACGATTCGCCCTGGGCGCGGCTCGAGGGCGGCATTGACGGCTACAACAAGTTCTGGCCCAACAACCCCTGGTACAAACCATATATGAAAGACATGACCAAATTCTTCTACCCGCGGGTGAGCGTGGGAAGCTGGTATTCGGGCATGACCGGGCTATGGCTGCACAAGCCGCGCAAGACCAGCTACCAGCCGAGCATCGTGAAGCATGCGGGCCGCCACGCCCTGAAGGCCGGCGTTTCGTGGCGGCACGAGTGGGAGTACACCGCGCTGCCCGATCCCATGGCGTTCAACTTCGGGGCGGACTCCACCGCCAACACGTTCCAATCGCCCAATACCGCCTTGAGCGGCGATCCCTGGGCCAGCTTTCTGGTGGGCGCGGTGCGGGGATACGCCAGCTACACTCCGGTTCTCCTCAGCCGCGATAACCAGTGGGCATTCTATTTCCAGGACGATTTCAAGGTGAACCGCAACCTCACGTTGAACCTCGGCCTGCGTTACGAATACGAAACGCCGCTGTACGAGGACCAGAACCGCTGGTCGCGCTACGTGGACCTGAACAACCCGATCCCGGAAATGCAGAGCAACCCGATCAAAATGCCCGCCGAAGTCGCTCCATACAACGTTTCCTACAAATACAACGGAGCCTGGATGTTCACCGATCCGAACAACCGCGGCGTCTTCCGTTCACCTAAGAACCTCATCCTGCCCCGTATTGGCGCGGCCATCCGCATCAACGACGACACGGCCATCCGCGTTGGCTACGCCCGGTACGCCACTCCGATTCTCGCGATCGTCGGCCCGGTGTGGAACATTCCGCAGGCAGGCTACAGCGCCCGGACCGATGTACAGGCCGAATTACAGGGCGTGCCGCAGGCGATGCTCAGCAGTCCGTTCCCGGCCACCAACCCGATCATTCTGCCGCTCGGCAACAGCCTCGGACGCTATACCAACCTGGGCAATAGCGCCACCTTCGTACACCAGAACCTGAAGCAGCCGGTGAACGACCGGTTCAACTTCAGCCTGCAGCGCGCCATCCCGGGCGGGCTTAGGGCCGATATCACGTATTTTCTGAATCTCGGCCACAATGTACAACCCCCGGCAAACGGCGGCGGCGGTTTTTACAGCCGCGATCAGAACATGGTGGACCCGAACTTGAGCTATACCTACAAGGCAGCGCTCGATCAGAAGGTGGCCAACCCGTTCTACCAATACCTGACTCCGCAGTTATTCCCCGGCCAGTTGCGTAACCAGCCGCAGGTGGCGTTGAGTCAACTGCTGCGTCCGTATCCCCAGTACGGCACCCTCAACGAGACATTCCAGCCGAACTTCTCCGAGCGCTATCAAGCTTTGCAGGTGAAGGTGGAGCGGCCCTTCAGCCGCGGCGTGGCTCTGACGATGGCCTACAACTTCAACCGCGAAAGAACCGATGCGTACTTCAACGCCCCCGATCAGTATGCGAACCGCCTCACCATGATTCCGGGCGCGAATCCGCGCCACCGGATGAGCTTTGGCGGCAGCTACGATTTACCCATCGGCAAGGGCCGGGCATACCTCAACAATTTGCATCCGGTAGCCAATGCGATCATCGGCGGCTGGGTCACGAGCCACATCTTCATGTGGAACTCGGGCAGTTTCCTGAGATTCGGCCAGATGATCGCCAATGGAGATCCCGTCCTGTCCGGTCACAGCCGACAGAAGTGGTTCAACACGGGGGTATTCTCGGCGCCACTGCCTTACACGCCGCGGATGAACCCGTATCAGTACGAAGGGCTGACCGGCCCGCGTTACTGGAACCTCGACAGCACGCTCTCGAAGAGCTTCAACCTGAACGAGCGCCTGCGGCTCGAGTTCCGGTTGGAGACTTATAACCTGACCAACAGTTTCATGCCAAGCAATCCGAGCACCGACGTGTTGAGTTCGCTGTTCGGCCGCTCGACGGGTCAGGCCAATACCGGCCGCGAAATGCAGTACACGTTGCGGCTGCACTTTTGAGGAACTCGCTCGCACAACGGAGCCTCGCCGGCCGGTAAATTCGCGAGTTCCCTCCTACACTGGTGGGCCGGCGGGCACTGTGCGAGCTTCTAACACCGCATGTCAGCGTGACCGTGGGCGTCAGCCCGCTCCACGGTTATGCTGACCCATCCAGGAATTCGCGGCTCGCCCGCTACTTCCCGTAGTCAACCCAAATCGGGCTCGACCATGCCAACTGTCCGGCGGTCTGCTCGACGCGGACGTAGTAGTAGTTCTCACCGGCTTTCACGTCCGCGTCCCGGTACTCGAACGCGGCCGAAGAGCCAGGCGGGCGCTCCGTGTGTACGAAGGTATTGTTCTTGATCACCTCGATGCGGCTGATCGGTCCGGTGCCTTCCACGCGCACCTTGAGCACTGGAATCTCCCGGGTGGAGAAGACGTCGCCCATCAGGCGGCCGCCCACGCGCACGTCGACGATGATGTTGTCCGTGGCCGCATAGGCATGCCGCGCGCGCATGGCGTTCAACAGGTCTTCACGGCTGT